>JANXCS010000003.1 GCA_025060105.1 Pseudothermotoga sp.
GTTGAGATGATCAAACAAGCCAGGGACAAAGTCGAACAGACTGCGAGTGTGGTATCCAGTTTGAGCGAACAAGCCAAGAACATAGGTCAGATACTACAGACCATAAACTCCATAGCCGAGCAGACGAACCTACTTGCGTTGAACGCTGCGATAGAGGCGGCCAGGGCAGGAGAAGCGGGCAGGGGCTTTGCGGTGGTTGCGGATGAGATAAGGAAGTTGGCTGAGGAGAGCAAGAGGGCGACGAGTCAGATAGGTCAGATTTTGAATCAGATAAGTCAAGGTGCGGCCAAGGCGGATGGTGCGACGAAGGAAGCGGTGGGTGTGGTGGAGGAGGTGGCGAAGAGATCAGAGCGTGTGGTGGAACAGTTTGGGAAGATAACAGAGCAGATAATGAACATGGGTAGTCAGATAGAGAGCTTAGCTGCGAGTGCGGAGGAGCAGAGTGCGGCGGCGGAGGAGATGAGCAGTGCGATGGACAGTGCTACGAAGTCGATAAGTATGATAGCGCAGCGTGTGGAGGAGATGACGAAGGCGGTGAGGGAGCAAGCAGGAGGGGCGCAGGGTGTGAGTGGTATGTCTGAGGAGTTGAGTTCGATAGCTGAGAGTTTGGTGGAACAGGTGAGAAAGTTCAAATTTTGATGTGTGAATCGAATGTGAAAAGGGGCGCAAACGCGCCCTTTTTTGTTGATGTAGCAAATCAGGGTAAAAATTTTGAATGAGTGAAACAAACTCAAAGTCGGAATGATTAGAATTGCTATAATTCGAATTGGAAGAAACTGTTAACGTTCAACTCGATTTTGTAGGGGTGAACAGTTTGAGCGAGAAATTCTTTTTGAAGCAACCTATGATGCGACGTATGCTCTATGCACTTGCTCCGATTTACGCTTTTGCAGTTTTCGCTTACGGTTTTAGGGTGATCTTGCTCAGTTTGATCGTCTTTCCAACAGGTATTTTCGTGGAGTATCTGTTCGAAAGGGCTAAGAGGAAGCCTGTCAGCGAAGCTGTCCTTGTGAGTTGTGCACTGTTTGTGCTCGCCATGCCACCAAAAGTTCCACTGTGGATCGCCACGTTAGGTATAGCGTTCGGTATTGCTTTTGGAAAGTGTGTGTACGGTGGTTTTGGAAGAAACGTTTTCAATCCAGCCATAACTGGGAGGCTGTTCATCTATATAACTTTTCCTGCGTTCATGACGGCTGGATGGATCAGCCCAAGTTTGTTTGGAATCGATGCAGTTTCGAGTGCGACGCCTTTGGAACTTCTGCGCGAAGGAGTGCAAGTGAAACTGTCGAGCCTCTTTCTCGGTTGGCGTGCTGGTTCTATAGGCGAAGCTCCCATTTTTTTGATGATTCTTTCCGCACTGTATTTGGTGTTCACAAGAACGGCGAGCTGGCGCATCATAGTTTCAACCTTTGGTTCGGCGACGATCCTATCTTTTCTGCTCGATCTTCTCAATGCTCCAAAAGCCCTACCGGTTGTTCCAGCCGTGCTGTCAGGCAGTTTGCTTTTTGTGTCCATTTTCATGGCGACAGATCCAGTTTCTTCCCCGAGGAAAGTTAAAGCTCACTGGTTATTCGGTACCATCGTTGGAGTGTCCGGTGTTCTTGTACGCACGTTTTCCCTCTTCCCAGAAGGTTGGAGCTTTGCGATCATGATCGCCAATTCCTTTGCTCCTCTTTTGGACGAGTTGATGCAAGATAAAAAGAAGGTGAAAGCGTGAAACTCAACAGAGAGGGTAAGATCTACACTATTCTCTTCACTTTCATTGTGAGCTTCGTTTTTGTCTTCTTGCTCTCCGCAGTCAATTCTTTAACGGTAGAAAGGTCTAGGAACAATCAAGAACTCTTCAAAATCAAAGCATTACTGAATGCGTTCGGTATTCCTTTCTCGTCGAACGAGGACGCATTCGAAAAGTTCTCAAAGTTCGTTCAGCGCTTCCAACCTTCCGATATAGAACTTTACCGCACAGTTCTAAACGGTGAGGAAATGTACGCGTACGTGTTCCAAGGTAACGGTTTGTGGGGACCGATCGTTGGGGTGATCGCTGTAGATTCGAAGGTGAACAAGATCTTCGGGATCGATTTCATCTCGCAGAGTGAAACACCAGGGCTCGGTGCAAGGATAGAAGAAAAGTGGTTCAAGGAGCAATTCAGAGGGAAAAATGTCCAGCATGGCCTGATCGTAACTAGGACCAGAACGGGCGCAGAGAACGAAGTTGATGCCATCACGGGTGCCACCTCGACGTCGAAGGCGGTCGAACGGATCGTCAACGATGCTTTGAACAATTTGAGGAAAACTTTGGGGGTGAGACCGTGAAGGTCAGAGAGATTACCCTGAAGAACCTTTGGTTAGAAAATCCCGTGTTCGTTCAGATACTCGGTATTTGTTCTACATTGGCGGTGACGAACAATCTCAGAAACACTCTCGTCATGACGGTGGGAGTTTGTTTCGTTACGGCCCTATCGAACGCCACCATCTCGGCCTTCAGATCCTTCATACCGAGAAAAGTGAGAATGATGGTTCAAGTGTTGGTGATCTCTTTTTATGTGATTTTGGTCGACTTGGTCTTGAAGGCCTACATTCCGGAAGTGAGTAAAGCATTGGGACCGTACGTAGGTTTGATCATAACCAACTGTATCATCATGGGCAGGGCGGAAGCCTTCGCACAAGCGAACCCTCCTTTAATTTCCTTCTGGGATGGTCTAACGTCTGGATTCGGTTACATGCTCGTTTTGGTGGTGATCGCTTTTGTGAGGGAGCTTTTAGGTTTTGGAAGTTTCATGGGATTCAAGATCTTACCAGATTCGTTCGTGCCTTGGACGATCATGGTGGTTCCTGCGAGTGCTTTCTTCGTCCTTGCCAGCTTCATATGGATCGCAAGGACTATGCAGATGAAAAGAAGAGGTGGTAAATGATGCCACGGATCGACCCATTCTCACTTTTGATCGCTTCCATCTTTACAAGCAACGTTCTTCTCAGCTATTTTCTCGGAATGTGTTCCTTCATATCCATATCGAAAGACCTCAAATCCTCAAACGGCTTGGGTATGGCCGTCACGTTGGTGATGACGATCACTACAGCCGCGAACTGGATCGTAGAAAAGTACATCATACAGGTGTGGAATCTTTCTTATCTCAGATACATTTTGTACATAATCGTGATCGCTGCGGTGGTCCAAATGCTAGAGATGATAATCGATCGTGTATCACCAGCACTCTACATTTCGCTGGGAATCTTTTTACCACTGATCACCGTGAACTGTGCCATTTTGGGCGTGGCTCTTTTCATGCAACTGAGAAACTATTCTTTGATCCAATCTATCTTTTACGGTTTTGGAAGTGGCCTTGGTTGGTGGCTAGCCATAGTGCTCCTCGCGGCTATAAGAAAAAGGATCGAGAACGCACCAATCCCAGCAGGTTTGAAGGGAGTTGGAATCACGCTCATCACGATAGGGCTCATGGCGATGGCCTTCATGGGTTTTGCGGGCATGCTGCCAGTTCAGTGATTGGGGGAAGATTCAAATGGATTTTCTTGCGCCTTTGATCGTTTCTTCTCTCGGTGCAGGACTCGCGTTAATGATCTCCATAGTCGATGCGATCGTGAACAATTACGGAGAAGTGGAAATAAACATCAACAAGGGAAAGAAGAGGTTGAAAGTCAAGGGAGGTTCACCTTTACTGCAGACTCTCGCTGCACAGAATATCTTTGTGCCATCAGCGTGCGGTGGTAGAGGAAGCTGTGGGGTGTGCAAAGTGAGGATTTTTTCCGATGTGGGTCCATATTTGCCAACAGAACTACCGCATCTGAGCAAGGAGGAGATGGCGAGCAACGTGAGGCTTTCTTGTCAGATAAAGGTTAAAAAAGATCTTCAGATCGAGCTTCCCGAAGAACTCTTCAAAGCTCAGAGGTTCAAAGGCATCGTGGAGAGTATCAAGGACCTCACTTACGATATCAAAGAAATCAGGATAAGACTTGTAGAACCAGACAGTATCGATTTTCTGGCAGGTCAATACATCCAATTGGTCATACCACCTTACGGAAAAGTGGAACAGTCAGTACAGCGTGCTTATTCTATATCTTCTCCACCGAGCGATTCTGGACACATAGAATTGGTGATAAGACTAGTTCCAGGGGGCATAGCGACGACTTACGTTTTCAACCACATGAAAGAAGGGGAAATAGTTGAATTTGTTGGTCCATTCGGCGAATTCTACATGAGGAACACAAAAGCGGATATGATCATGATCGCTGGTGGTAGTGGCATGGCACCGATAAAATCGATCATCCTAGACATGATCGATAGAAAAATCAAAGACAGAAACGTGTGGTTTTTCTTCGGTGCGAGAAGTAAAAGAGACCTGTTCTACGTGGAGCTGTTTCGAACGATCGAGAAAGATTGGGACAGGTTCCACTTCATTCCAGCTCTTTCCAATCCAAATCCTGAAGATGATTGGACTGGTGAGTTGGGATTGATCACGGAAGTTGTGGATAGGTATTTGATGAGTAAGATATCAAAAGAAAATGAAAAAGAAGCTTACCTGTGTGGAAGTCCTGGTATGATAAATGCCTCGATACAGGTGTTACAGAAACATGGGATCAACAAGATCTATTATGACAAGTTCGCCTGATGGGAGGTGAAACGATGAAGATGACACCTCAGCAGATCAAAGCTCAGGAGAACATGAAACCTGGCAAGATAACGGCCGATGGTTTTTTAGGTGACGACGATAGGAACATAGTTGATATAATTCAGGAAGACGAAACCAACTTTGCTCGCCTCGGGATCGATTTCAACGAAGTTGCTGAGCTGATGCGAAAACTCATGAAAGAAGGACTCAAAGGTTTAGGCGAACCCATCGTGTACGAAAAATGGGAAATAAGAGTGGATGAAGCGCGTGGTTTCTTGCCTTGTCCGTATCAGGATGGAATATTCAGAAAGAGAGTCGCCACGGTGAGGAACCTCAGAAACGATGAACAGATCATTTTCAGTGATCTTTCCATACACCTGCTCGAGAAGCACCACTTTTTGCAGGGGAAAGGCTCCAAATTCAGGATCGAACCAGAGAAGATCAAAAAAGTCTTCTATGATTAAGGAGAAGTGATTAAAAGTGTGGATGACTGATCAAAAGCGTGTTAGATCACTTCTCATACTGGTGATATTCGGATGGAGCTTTCTATTCGCTTTCGCTTCGATACTGTACATCGCGGAAGTTGAATGGTATGTTCTACTAGTTTTCTTGGCTGTCTACACTCTATCTGCTGTGATCAGCACGCTTCAATTCATAAGCTATTCAAAAGGCATCTTTGTGAGTGACTTTGAAATAATCCTGCCAGGTGTAACGAGAAAAAAGTTCTCTTCACAAGATCTGGAAAAGATTGTTTTGTCTGACACTAGATCGAGGTTTGGAACTAACTACTTTGCCATGTTCTATCTGAAGGGGAAAAAGTTTCCTTACGGTGTGACGTTCTCATCCGACGAAAAGCGCCGAGAGATCATCGAATTGTTATGTGAATTCTGCCCACACGTTCAGCTGGTAGATAAAACTAAACGTTCCGAAAAAAGGAAAAAGTGAGATTGAAATGCAGCAACACGGATTTAAACTTTTCATTTTCGATGTGGGTGGAGTCTTGTGCGATGGAACTTCCGTGACCCATTTGATAAGTGAGTATCTATCTATAAACCAGCAGGAATTTATCAAGCTTGCCAAACTTTCTGGACTCAGAGACCTTCAGACGGGAAAAATCACAGCAAGACAATTTTGGGAGAATTTTTCAAAGCTTTCAGGTAAACACGTTGAAGAAGATCTGTGGGTTAAATTCTTCAAACCAAAGTTGAAGTTAGAAACGGCGAGGCTGATAGAACGCTTGAAAATGAGATACAGAGTGGTCGCTGGTACGAACACCATAGAGTCACACTATCAGATTCACCTTGAAAATGGAGATTATCGTTTCTTCGATCGTGTCTATGCATCCCACCAAGTAGGCTATCTCAAGCCAGATGATGATTTCTTCCATTACATTTTAAAGAAAGAGTCGATCTCACCGCAGGAAACTTTCTTTGTGGATGATTCATTCGAAAACGTTTTGGCAGCTCAAAAGCTTGAAATTCACTCTGTGTTGTTCACAAATGCACAAGATCTACAAAGCAAGTTGTCTTCTCTCAAGCTGATCGATTTTTAAATGAAAAACCAAGCCCCATAGGGCTTGGTTTGAGCGTTACTGATTTTTCCATCAGAAAGTTTGGATAGAACTTCGGTGTAGTACAATATCGACGTTTGGAATCGGCCTAGTGGCGTACGGAACGATTGGGTAAAACTTCGGTGTAGTACCTTCATAATATACGGCGAAGAAGAAGGCTTTTTTAGCAACGTCCTTGATAGTGACCATAGGTAACATCAAAGCAGTTGAAGTTGCCGAACTGCCGGTACCATAAGTTGCCAACACTTCGATCATGTAAACTTTCTCAACGAACGTCGGTGGATTTTGAACTAGGTAAATGAATTTTGTCGAGTAATCTGTAACATTCTTCAAAGTGATGGTCGGTGTTGGATAACCAGAAGGTTTTAATAAATGCTTGACAAAATCGAGTAATTCGCTCGCTTCAGTTGTGAGTGTTGCATCCATTGTCTTTACATAAACAACTTCGGTGGCACTGGCTGTGAACAGCTTGGATAGCAAATCATTTGCGAGTTGGTTCGGAGAAGGGCCAAATAGATTTGCACATCCTGAGAGTACGAAGATGATTGTAGCAGCCAAAACCATAATGAGGACGTATTTGTACCTCACCTTTCATCCCTCCTTCGGTTATGAAAAATTATAACACGATCACCAAATTATTTTTCTTCTGAAGTGACAGTAAGGAACTTTACCGGTTCTTTCGTAATAATCTTGATGATAATCTTCCGCAAGCCAAAACGTCGAAGCTTTTCTTATCCGGGTTGTCACTCGATAACGTGTGCTCAATCGATTCTTCAAACTCTCCGCGACCATTTTCTGTGATTCGCTTGTGTAAAAAATTACACTTTTGTACTGTTCGCCTATATCTGGACCCTGTCCATCTTCTTGAGTGAAATCATGAATTTCGAAAAAGTATTTTATTAGGTTTTCTTCGTTCATCTTTTTAGGATCGAATATGACTTCCACGGTTTCGACATGGCCTGTTTTCCCAGTGCACACGTCTTCGTAAGTTGGGTTATCCACATGTCCTCCCATGTAACCGACTCTGGTATCGATGATCCCTTCCAATTGTTTGAACAGATGCTCCACACCCCAGAAACAACCTGCCGCAAAGAAGATTCTATCTATCTTGGGTTTCTGACCAGCAGGTACAAATTTCAAAGAGACACTGTTCACACAATGACGAACATTTTTCGGTGTGAAACCTTCGTTAAAGAAGACATGCCCAAGGTGAGCTCCACAATAGGCACACGTTATCTCTATTCTGACGCCATCTTTATCCAACTCTTTTCTCACAGCGCCAGGAATTTCATCGTCGAAAGCAGGCCAACCACAACCAGAGTGAAATTTATCTTGGCTTCTGTAAAGCGGTATGCCACAGTTTTTGCAGGTGTATATTCCCTCTTCAAAATGATCGACGTATTCACCACTGAACGGTGGCTCTGTACCTTTACCAAAAAGTACGAACTTTTCGAATTCACTGAGTTGCGTGTTCCTTTTTATACGTTTCAAATTCTCTCCATCTCTCCCAAACAAATCATATCATAAATCAAAATTAAGCGAACCTTCCGTTAGTTCAGGATCATTCAAGTTTCCTTCCAACTAAAAGCGCTTCGACATTAGCTACGTTTCCTTCGAGGTCTATACATCATTCCTTAAAACCTTTCTGGCGGAGTTTTTCCAAGACGGTGTTGTTCGCAACGTACTTTGGAATCTTACCATTGAAGAAATCTACGATCGACTCAGCAGCCATCATGTTCATGCGCAAGATGGCTTCAAACGTGTGAGCGCCGACGTGAGGGGTTAAGATAAGGTTTGGACAATCGAACAACGGTGAGTCTGATGGTAATGGTTCGGGTTCGAAAACATCGAGAGCGGCGCCGGCGATTTGCCCATTCTTCAAAGCATCTATGAGCGCAGTTTCATCAACTACACCAGCGCGTGCGGTGTTTATCAAATACGCTGTCTTCTTCATCAAGGAAATCTTTCTCTTATCAATGAGATTTCTCGTGGATTCATTGAGTGGTACGTGCAAACTGACAAAGTCACTCTGTTTTAAGAGTTCTTCGAGCTCTACTTTTTCTGCTCCAACCTGCCGCAGAGATTCTTCCTGAACGTATGGATCGTACACAAGAACCCTCATACCCAAGCAAATGGCTCTTTTAGAAACTTCCCTACCGATTGAACCGAAACCCACCACACCGAGTGTCTTACCAGACAGTTCGATACCGATGGAGGAAACGAATTGTCTTTTTTCATAGAGTGTCTTGTGCGATTCTACCAGCTTTCTTGCGAGTGCAAAGATGAGACCAACGGTGAGTTCTGCAACGGAAACTGCGTTGGCATTCGGCGTAACCGTGACTGGAATTCCTAGCTCGGTGGCAGCTGAAAGGTCTATGTTGTCAACGCCCACGCCGTGTTTCGCGATGATTTTGATTGATGAATTCTCAAGCATGTTGCGCGTAATTTTTTGAACTCCTACGATTATTGCTTCAAAGTTCTTCAAATCTTGGCTCTCTATCTTTTCTTTCCTTTCCACAACGAAACCATTTTTTTCAAGCAAAACGATCGGTTCGTGTGAGTATCTTCCGAAAGTTCTTGCCAAAACAAGCACCTTCTTCACATAATCGCCCCCATTCAGTACTTCAACTCGGAAATGGCGAGCCTGCTCTTTTTGAGATTCTCTATCGCATTTGGATCTTTTGTTGCGAGCAATGTGTAGATCGTATCTAAGATGACGAGCTGAACTATGCGTGAGGTCATGGCATCCGTTCTTATCCTGGTTTCCTTCGTATTCGTAACTAGAACGACGCTTGAAATTTTGGCGAGGCTGGATTTAGGATTCCCAGTGATCGCCACAACTGGGACGTTCACTTCGATGGCTTTTTTCGCAAGAGCAACGATGGATTTCGTCTCACCGGTGTGTGAAATTGCCACAACTAAATCTTCTTTCGTTGCCGTTGCGAGGATCGTGGCCATGATGTGCTCATCGTTGGAGAACAAGCAGTGTTTACCAAGTCTTGTGAACTTGTGAAAAGCATCGAAAGCCACCGCTGCTGAAGCAGCAAAACCGAAGAAGAGAAGTCTCTTTGCGCTCAAGAAAAGTTCTGTCGCTTTTTCCAAGCTTTTTATGTCCACTGTATCGAGTGTATCCAAGATGGCTCGAACGGTCGCTTTGAAGATTTTCTGCGTGATAGTTTTTGAATCATCTCCCTCAGAAATGTCCTCATAAACTATTTCCAGTGGAGCCTTGGAGAGTTCCTGCGCGAGGAGGACTTTGAACTGCTGAAAACTCGTCAAACCGATTTTCCTGTAAAACTTGACGACCGACGCCTCACTCTTCACACCGGCAAGCTGGCTTAACTCGCTTATTGAGCATTCGAGTACAGTCCTTGGATTTTGTAGGATCACATCCGCGATCTGACGTTCAGCTTGTGTGAGATCTCTGTAGTTCTCTCTTATAGTTTGAAGTACGTCCATAAATCGCCCCCCAACGTTCAGGCGGTCGTGGCACCTCCATCGATCACAACGTAGCTACCCGTCATGAAAGCGGCCTCATCGCACGCTGCAAACAGTATGGCAAAAGCGATCTCTTCCTCTTTGGCAAGTCTTCCCACGGGTTGTCTTGCGATCATCTCTGCAAGAACGGCTTCTGGGTCTTTCGATGCTCTGACTCTCTCGGCGAGTCCCTGAGAATAGGTTGTACCTGGACATACCGCGTTCACTCTGATGTTATCTTTGACATAGTCTATGGCGAGCGATTTTGTGAGTCCAAGTAGCGCAGCCTTGGAAACGCTGTAAACGCATCTGTTTGGTATCCCTTTCAAGGCTGCCACTGAAGAAACGTTCACTATGACACCCCCACCCACCTTTTTCATCTCGGCCACGGCGTACTTCGCGAGGAACATGGGGCCTTTCACATTCACAGCCATGGTCCTTTCGAAATCCTCTTCAGTGAGATCTTCTATCTTTCCAGATGGGACGATCCCTGCGTTGTTGATGAGAATATCCAACCGTCCAAATGCATCGACAGTCTGCTTCACTATCTTTTCCGCCTCTGAGGCTTTCGATACATCTCCATGAACGAAGGTGGCTATTCCACCAACTTTCTTTATCATCTCGACAGTTTCGTTCCCGCGCTCATTGGATATATCGTTAACTGCTACTTTGGCACCCCTTTCAGCGAACATGATCGCAGCTTTTCTACCTATGCCAGAACCTGCCCCAGTGATCAAAACGACTTTGCCTTGAAAGTTCATCCGCTAACCCTCCTCAACCGAAGATGAGTTTTGGTATGAGCAATGACAGTTGTGGGAAAAAGATGACGAGAATAATTATGATGATCGTTGCTATCAAAAATGGCCAGGAAGCTTTCACGTACTCTTCCAAGGTAGCACCCAGAACGCTACAACCTGCGTACATCGAAGCACCAACTGGAGGTGTTTGATTTCCCATAGCTGCGGAGAGTATGAAAACGAGTCCAAAGTGCACAGGATCTATACCAATCCTCCTCGCAACGGGTAGAAAAACCGCCGTGGTCATGAGTATCAATGCGGTTGCATCTATGAAAAGACCTGCGAAAACCAAGAAGATCATTATGATTATCATAAGTACGTATGGATTAGTTGAAATACCCAACAAGAAATTGGCCATGGTCTCGGGCACTCTTTCCCACACCATACCATAGCTGAATATGTTCGACATGGCCAAGATCGCCAACACTGCGCCGATATCACCCACGGAATACTCCAACGCTTCAGTGAAGAAGCTCTTCAAACTCATCTCTCTGTGTATGAGAAAACCTACGATCATTCCGTACACGACGGCAAAGGATCCTACTTCGGAAGGTGTGAAGATGCCAGCCCTCAAGCCAAAGATGAGTAGCACTGGGAATATCAAGGCCCAAATGCTCTTTGATAAAGCTTGCGATATTTCTCTATATGACGCTCGTCTTTCTCTTTCCGGTTGGAGTCCCAACCTTCTCGATACGAAGTAGATCACGATCATGTAGATCACCATCAGCAAAAGACCGGGTATGATGCCTGCCGCAAACAATCTTCCAATGGAGACCTGACCGATGGTTCCATAGAGGATGAAAGCTATACCAGGCGGTATGATTGGCACGATCAAGCTGGTCCAAACGTTCACCGCCACTGCAAAACCACGTGGATAACCTCTTTTCAACATTTCAGGCCCGAGCATGCGTGTTTCCATCGCTGCGTCGGCTATGCTTGAACCCGACACACCACCCATGAGGGTTGAGAGCACTGCTGAGACTTGTCCAAGTCCCCCTCTCATGTGACCAACGAGCGATGAAGCAAAGTCGAGCAACCTTTTGGTCACACCTGCCGAGTTCATTATGTTACCCGCTATGATGAACATGGGTATGGCTAAGAGTGTGAAGTTTATTATCTGAGACAGAGAGAGCTGGATAGGTATGGTTATCGGAAGATAGGGATTCTGCAAAAACCATATGAAACCGGCTATCCCTATGGCGAATGCAACTGGCATACCAAGAAGCATGAAAGCAAAAAATGCTATCAGCATCCAAATCATTTCATTTTGCCTCCTCGATAGATTTATTTCTGAATTCCTTCAATATTTTTTGCACAGTTGTTCTCACCAGCAACAACGAACCAACAGGAACAGCCAGAGTTACCCACGCATAACTGAAATTCGGCATTCCCTGAAATTTTCTGAATCGCTGTGTCCAGGTTAGTTCTGATCCCCAGATAACCATATAAGCACAGAAAGCTAAAATTATGAACAAAGTGATGATCCTGATCAGTTTTTGAGCTTTTTTTGGTAATCTTTTAACGAACAGATCCACCGACATCATTTTGTTTTCGCGCCATGCAACGTCCATGGCGAAGAAACAAGCCCAGGCAAAGAGAAAAGAGCTGAGGTCCACTGCCCAGTTCATTGGATGTCTCAAAAACCTCGCAATACCTGAAGCAAAAACCATTATAATCATCGTTATTAGAAGTATCTTCGCCGCATTCTTTTCAAACCACACCAGATACTCGTCCAACTTTTTCACGATCTCTCACCCCATCTCAAAGTATAAAAAATCCCAGTCCCCGAATGGGGACTGGGTTGAAAAATTCACATACCCTTGACTTCCTTCATGAGTTGTTCGAGAGCATCCATGATACCAAGCTTAATGTAAGCTTGCTTTGCAGCTTCCATGAACGCAGCTTTGTTGACATCGGTGATGACTGTAATACCTTTTTCGATGCATTTTTTCTTGAAATCTTCACTGAGTTCTTTCATGATTCTCAGCGAAACTTCAATGCCAGCCTTGTCGCATTCTTCTTCCACGATCTTCTGATACTCAGGTGGTAAGCTTCTGAACCACTTTGAACTGACGACTTCGAAGTTGATCAGCAGTATATGACCAGTCTCGGATGCGAACTTAACAACTTCGTACAACGAGCCATTATAAATATTCGCATAAGTCAACTCAGCACCGTCGCATGCCTTCGTTTGAATAGCTTGGTATATCTCGCCGAACGCTATAGCGACTGGTTGTGCACCGAGTGCTCTGATCGACTCTTGCCATGCGGGTGATGGAGGTGTTCGAATTCTCAGACCAGACAGATCTGCAGGCGTTCTAATGGGTTTATTGGTGAAGAAATGTCTGTATCCTTGGACCCAATAGAACGAAAGAACTTTGAATCCAAACTTGTTCTCAAGCTCATCGAGCCACTTTCTCATCGATGGAGATCCTTTCACTTTTTGCAACACTTGGATGACTTCTTCTGGTGTTTTGGCACCCATGAAATCAATGAAATAAGCGATGTTCATCACACCGATCGGAGGAACGTACATACCCATTCTCGCAGAGTCAGTGTTCTGACCAACTGGAGCCCCTCTTCTGATTTGCTCAAGTATGTCTTCTTCGACCCCAAGCTGTGCACTGTGATAAACTTCGATTTTAACATCGCCGTTCGTTCTTTCTTCGACTGCTTTGGCCCATTTTAAGAATGCTGCATGGTAAGGTTCGCCGGCGGCTAAAACGTGGTTGAATTTGAGGACGTACTTCGGAGCCGCGATGAGTGTAACGAATGTGAGTACCAGAACAACTGCCACCAGCAGTCTTTTCACCGCTGATCCCTCCTCCTTAAGAAAAATATTTTGACAAAACCCCACTATGCGTGGGTATGTCAAAAAAATTATATACGAACGATACCCCCACTTGTCAATCATGGATTTTTGTTAATAGTCATCAGCATCGTCTGACCTAGCTGTGAAAAAAACGTGAAAGATGGCTCGAAGAGACATTGAAGTCAGCAGAGCGTTGGTAAGATCCTAACTGAGAGAGCCACTTCGAACCAAGGGGAACTGAAATGGTCGACTTGGTAATCGCACTCAATCTTTTTTTCGCTACAGTGTTTCTAACGATCAAAGAGCCAAAGATAAAGTTGAAGAATCGTGATGTTTCGCTCGATCAAGCGAAATCTTCTATCTTTGTTCTGATCTTGTTGATCGTCACCGGTGTCGTACCACTCACCTTGATCAGAACGTCCCTCATGAGGCAACTCAACATAGTTCCTTGGCAAATACTCGTGATCTTCTTTGGTTCGGCGTACATCTGTACCAGCTTGGATGCTTCCGGCCTGTTGAAGGTGATTGCCTACAAATTCTTGATGCTAAGTAAAGGAAGTGGAAGAAAGCTCTTTTTCAACACCCTGCTGCTTGCTGGAATCATGACGATCTTCACGTCGAACGACATAGTGACCCTCACGCTCACTCCAATCATCGTTTATATGTCGCAGTACTCTGGTATAGACCCTGTACCCATGTTGATCACCGTCTTTTTCACTTCCAATACTTGGAGCATGTTTTTCTACATAGGTAACCCTACGAACGTGATAGTTGCCCAAGCTTATTCTCTAGGTTTTTTTGACTATGCGAAGTTGATGTTCATACCAACTCTTGCAGCTATAGCTGCATCGATCGTAGGCTTTTATTTGCAGTACAGAAAGAGGATACCGAATCGTGTTGAGATAAAACTTCAACTCGATGTTCAAAAGGTCATCAAGGACAAACTGTACGCGTGGCTCTCTGGTTTGACCTTCTGTGCATTCTTTGTTACTGTATCGATCGGCGATTTTATAAACCTTCCTCTGTGGAAAGCGGTTGTGTTGTACTGTGCTGTTTATCTTGTACTCAATTTTGTTTTCTCCAGCAAAATGTCAGATAAGGAGCAATCAGGTATCGATATGAGCCCTGATCTTTCTTTTTTCATGGACGTGTTCAAGAAAGTCCCTTGGAAGATACTGCCAATGATTATCACCTTCTTCATCTTCATTCAGATCTTCTCGATGTACGGTATAACTAACTTAGTGGCCAAAGTTTTTACGTTCAAAAATGATTTACTCGCCATCGTTTTCACTACGTATGTAACTGCTTTTGCCGCGAACATCATGATAAATCAACCCATGACGATTTTCTTTGCACACGTACTGTGGCAGAAACCCATTACTTACGCTATGAGTTTGGTCATAGGCTCCAACATAGGAGGAAATATAACGCTCATGGGAGCCTTGGCTGGTATGATGTGGTCCCGAATTTTGAAAAATTACGGTATAGAGATGAACAACCTCAAGTTCTTCAAAAACACCTTTCCCGTAGCTCTTCTGACATTGTTCGCTTCAAGTTTGGGTGTCGTCCTCACCCAAACGTTTTTGAAATGAATTTTTTGTTGCTTATCCCCTCCAAGTTGGTGTAACATAGCTCAGTGTGGAGGTGTGTCGTTGTGGGACTGTACGTCGGTGTCGATATAGGTACAACTGCCGTTAAAGTTATCCTCTATGACTCTGATGCGATGAAAGTCTTAGTTGATGTGAGTCAACAGTACGACGTTTTCACCACAGGGGCGGCCATGTTTGAGCAAGATCCAAAGCAAATAGAAAATGCCATCTTCAAAGCGTTGCGAATCATCGGGGAAAAATATCCAAAAATTGAAGGGATCGTACTGGACAGTATGCTCCATTCTTTACTCTTCCTCGACGAGCAGTTCGAACCGTTGGGCAATGTTGTGCCGTGGGTAGATGAAAGATCAATTCCACAAGTGTTTCAAATAAAGAAGAACAGAGATCTGGCACAGTTGCTCCAAAAGAAAGCAGGATGTGCCAACAATTTTGCGTATCCTTTGTTTAAATTGATGTGGTTCGCTCAAAACGACAAGGAAAAACTCATCAAATCGAGCAAGATTGTCTCCATAAAGGATTACATCTTTTATAAACTCACCGGCACTATGGTCAGCGATATTTCGGTAGCCTCAGGCAGTGGATTTTTGGACATCCATACGAAAAGGTGGTTGGATGACCTCTTAAGAGATTTAGTTGGAATAGACGAAAGAAAGTTGCCTCAACTCGTACCACCGAGTTTTGAAGAACCTTTAAGCAGTGAAGCGGCTGAAAGGACTGGATTTTACAAGGGCACACCTGTTTTCATAGGGATCTCGGATGCAGCTGCTTCCAGCATAGGATCAGGCGCGGGTGTAGACGATTCTTTGACGATCTCTTCGAGTAGTAGTGCTGCAATAAGAGGGATCGTCAGTGAACCACCGAAAGAATACCCTTCACCTGGTGTATGGTGTTACGTGGTGGATGAGAAGTACTACATCAGTGGTGTGGCCACAAGCAACGGTGGGATCGTTTTCGATTGGTACGTGAAACTTTTCTCGAAGTATGATCATGCACATCTAATAAAAATGATCGAAGAGAATTTGTACGATGTGAATTTACACAAGGCCGTTTTGTTCTATCCCTTCGTGTTCAGCGAGAGATTCCCAGAGCTCGATCCAAATTTGAGTGCAAAGTTTTTGCGACTCAGAGGAGACATTTCTGAAGCAGCTGTGGCGAGAAGTGTTCTTGAGGGCATCATTTTCAATCTCAGGAGGATCTTCGATGTCGTCAAGTTTTTACCAAAGAAACTTGAGCGAGTTTACTCAACAGGTGGTCTAACGAGGGCGGACGTGTGGACGAAGATATTAGCAACGGTGATAAATGAGAGGATCATCGTTCAGAGTAAAAGGCAAGGAACGGCTCTTGGAGCGATATGGCATTTACTCGGAGAAAACCACAGGAAAAAAGCAATGGAAGCGATCAAGGAAGAACTCGAGGTCTATGAACCTGATGAAAAGCTCCACGCTCACTATGAGAAACTTTATAAGTTGTGGTGTGAAAATCTATGAACTTATGAAGCAAACTGTATTTGGTATAACTGATAATAAACTCCGCGAGCAGCAAGGAGCTGAGTGTGTTTGCCTTCTTCGACTATTTTTCCATTGTGAACAACGAGTATTCTGTCGGCGTTCTTCACAGTTGAAAGCCTGTGTGCGATCATGATGACGGTCTTCTCTTTGGACAGTTCTTTTATCGTTGTCTCTATGCGCGTTTCTGTTTCAACGTCGATGTTACTGGTGGCCTCGTCGAGTATGAGAATCTTCGCATCGAACAAAACTGCTCTTGCCAGGGCGATGAGTTGCCTTTCACCGGCCGAGAGAGTATAACCCCGTTCAACTATTTTCGTTCGTATACCGTCGTTGAGTCTACAGACGATGTCATACGCATGAACTCTCTTCAGAGCCTCGATAACTTCTTCCTCACTGTAAGTATCGTCGAACAGCCTCACGTTGTCGAGCACAGTCCCAGTGAAAAGTATTACATCTTGAGGCACGGCAGCTATCTGTTTTCTTATCCTCTTTAAATCGTATTCGAACATGTCTCTACCATCTATCAAGATGCGACCTTTTTGAGGCACGTACAAACCGTTGATCAAGTTCATCAATGAGGTTTTCCCAGCACCAGTTTCGCCGACTATGGCTGTGAGTTCTCCCGGTTTGAACGAAACGTTGATGCCTTTAAGAACCCATCGATCTGAGTCATAGCTGAACCAGACATCTTCGAACTTTAGCTCTCCTTTTTCTATAACGAAGTGCGCCTTTGGATTTCCCTCAGGTTCAGGTTCTTCATCCATGAGTGAGAAAATCTTCTCGCAAGAGGCTGTCGTGTTTTGAATGATATCGTATTTTTCAGAGATATCCTCGAGAGGCCTCATGAAGGTGTCTATGTAAGCGATGAATGCGTATAACTCACCGAATTTTATCGTTTCTTGCAAGATCATTTTTGCACCAAAATATACTATCACGCTGGTTGCGAGGTATCTGACGAAGCTTATGAAAGGTCTGAAGATTCCAAACACGTACATTTGCTTCAAGAGTGATCTATAAAGTTCAGAGTTCACATGATCGAATTCTTTTCTTTTGTAATTCTCGGCAAGGAAAAGTTTTATCACACTCATACCGCTTATGTGTTCAGCCAAATAAGCGTTGACCTTTGCAAGATTTGTTCTCACTTCTCTGTAGACTTTCAAATCGAAGTATCTGAAAAGTATCATGGCTGCTGCGATGATGGGGAAAATGAAACTGCTCGCTGTGAACAACTTCGAACTGAGTCGAATTAGAAAATAGATCGTACCAGCAAGCAGAAAAACGTCTTTCACCATGGAGGTAATAACGTTCGTGAAAAACTCTTGGATGTTTTGCGTGTCGTTCACAATCCTTGTGGTGATCCTACCTGAAGGATTTCTATCGAAGAAGGTCATCGGTAATCGCATCACTTTTTCAAAAAGCTCGATCCTGACATCGTGCACGATCCTGTTTCCAAGATAAGAAGTGATGAACGTACTAACATAACCGAGTAAAAACTGAGCGCAGAAAACAACTGTAACGAGTAGTCCCATTCTGTAAATACCACTGATTCTCTCGAACTGTGCGAGGGCATCGTTGTTGAGATAATCATCTATGGCTGTTCTTATGAGCTGTGGTGGTAGCAAATCAACGATCGCTGCGATCAGAACTATGAATATCGCGAGAATGAAGAACCAAACGTACGGTAAAGCATACTTGAGTAGCCTTGCCAAATGTACCACCCCGAAAGTTAGTTCCACGAATTATTTTATCACTCAACGGCGAGCTTGAAGAACCTTGTTTTGTTGAACTGATCATTAAAGAACGTGATTTTTCCAAATGCGTTGCAGAGTTTTTCTATCGAATCTTTTTGCTCTGGTGAGAACTCCATGATGATGGTTTTATCTTTCAGGAGAGAGACATCTGAAAAGAAGTTTCTGAAAAATTCAAGGCCATCCTCTCCAGCAAACAGTGCCTCCGAAGGCTCTTTTCGAACATCTGCGGGTAGCTCGGCTTTCGTGGAAACATATGGGGGATTTGAAACTATCAACTCGATCTTGTCTAAGAAAGGGATCAACGGCTCCAAGTATGGTCCTTTGAGTAAAGTGATATCAACTCCATACTTTTTGGCATTTTTCTTCGCGATTTCGAGTGCTTTCTCGTTCACATCTGTGGCATAAACCTCAGAATGAGTGTTGAGCGCGATCGCTATAGCGATACAACCAGTACCTGTACCTATGTCGGCGACTGTTTTGATGTCATTCTCATGAATTGTTTCAATGGCGAGATCGACGAGAACTTCTGTTTCTATTCTAGGTATGAAAACACCTTCACAGATATGGAGCTCAAGGTTGTAGAAGTGACACTTTTTGGTGATGTATTGCAATGGATAACCTTCAGCCCTTTTCCTCGCTAAAAAGAGAGCAGTTTCCACTTGTCGTTGTTCGACTTCATCTTCGAAATCCATCAAGAGTCGCTCCCGCGTTTTTACCATAACTTCAGACAAAAGAAACAGCGCTTCCGAACCTGGGGAATCGGAAGCGCTCTTGAGAATGTCTCTCACAGCTGTGTAAAGTTCTTTCAATTTCATATTCCAAAGCGCTTTTTAACTTCCTCACTCATTCTATCCGGTGTCCAAGGTGGATCGAAGGTGAGATTGATTCTCACATCTTTGATGCCTTCGATCTGTCTCACTTTGTCTTCCGCATCTTGGAGTATGAGACCAGCGAGTGGACAAGCAGGTGTCGTCATGGTCATGGTAATGGTCACATTGTTCTCATCATCGATGTCTATATCGTAAACTAAGCCTAGACTCACCACGTCGAGTCCTATTTCAAAATCAATGACATTCTTCAAAGCTTCAAGCACTCTTTCTTTCGTTACCACGATAAAACCTTCCTTCAAGAAATTTTTTCCAACATGTCGCTCAGAATCGCCACATGTGACATTTCTTCACGAACGATGAATTCTATCTTATCTTTTCCAAGGCCTTGAGGCACCATCTCTTTCAAACCAAGATAAAATATGATGGAATCTTTTTCAATATCGATGGCGATCCTGAGTAACTCGGATACGGATTTGATATCTTTGAATCTCTTGGTTGGATCCAACTTAGGATCGAACACTTTGCCACTCACCATCGCTCTGAGATAAGCTGCTGCCTCACCTTGTGGATCGACAAACTGAGATATCTCACGTTCTTTTTTCGCAAGCTCGAGTCTCATTTGGTGGAACCTTCTTTCATGTTCCTTTTCCATTTCGGCGAGTTTCAGAAAGATGGATTTCTTAGTGTACTCAGGGAAAAGCTCGGCCGCCTTGTTGTAGAATGTAACTCCATTCCTCTCAATTTGTTCAGCCATTTCAAAGATTTCGTCGATGTTGAACAAGTTCCTCACTCCCTCTTTGCAAGTTCTCTGTCGAGCATTATTATACCAGCGATATTGTCTTTTACGTGCTCGAGCAGAGTGACGATCTTCTGAGCGTTGGCTTCTTCTTCGATCTGTTCATTCACGAACCAGTTCAGAAACACAAGAGCCGCATTGTCATTCATCTTCCTAGCCAACTCAACGAGTCCATTTATGCTCGCCGTTACTTTTTGCTCGTGTTCATAAACATGTTTGAAGACTTCGAGTGGAGAAGACCAACTCTTCCTTGGTTCACTCAAAGCGAAAAGCTCCACCCTTCCTCCGCGCTCGTTCACATGCTCATAGAACTTCATCGCATGATTCACTTCTTCCTGAGCTTGTTTTTTCATCCAATGCGCCATGCCTTCGAAGTTCTCATGATCGAAGTACGCAGCCATGGAGAGATAAAGATAAGCTGACTCGAGCTCTTTTTTGATCTGTTCATTGAAAGCTTTTTCAATTTCCTTAGGAATCATTTCTCATCCCCCCATACTGTAGAGGCTCCCAAGGGGAGCCTCTTTTTAGACTTTTTTGTGGCACAACCACCAGTCAAGGCATTTATACTGTTCTTTTCTTTTCGCAGCTTCTTGAACGTTCGTCGGCGGAGGAACTATGACTTCATCGCCGAAAAGTTCATTGTTGGGCCAGTTCGCAGGTATAGCTACTTTGTGCTCGTCTGCAACCTTGAAAGCTTTGATGATTCTCACGATCTCATCGATGTTTCTTCCGACCTCCTGAGGATAGTAGAGTATCGAGCGTATGATTCCATTGGGATCGACCACGAACACGGCCCTCACCGTGTTACTGCCCTTCGCTGGATGAATCATTCCAAGATTCTCAGCAATCTTTCCTGTATCCGCGATGATGGGAAATTGGATCTCCACACCCGTGTTTTCTTTGATCCACTCAATCCACTTGATGTGGGAAAAAACTTGATCCACACTCAAACCTATCAGTTCAGCGCCGAGTTCCCTGAATTGGTTGTACCTCTTTTGAAAAGCGATGAACTCCGTCGTGCACACAGGGGTGAAATCTGCTGGATGGCTGAACAGAACAAACCATTTACCTTTGTAAGCGTCTGGGAGTTTCATCTTGCCATGGGTTGTGAGCACTTCAAATTCTGGAAACTTTTCACCTATCAAAGGAATACCCATGAAACCACCTCCTGTTCGATCTCAAGTAAATTGTACCATACATATTGTATGTATTACATATCGTAGTTCAAATATAAAAATTTTATAAGAAATTGTCCGAGAACGTCTTTAATGTTTTTCTAATCCAAGCTCGCTATAAGTCGCAGTAGAAGGAGGGTTATCCTTAAAGCGAAGGAGGGAGACTCATGAAGGTGAAGATCGGATACACCATCTTCCTTCTGTGTCTCACCTCTACTTTGTTGTCACAAGCTCTTTTTAGCAACTGGCAGGTAATATCTGAAGGTCGAGATGAATCACGTTACAGAATCGTTCTGGATGGCTCAGTTGTTGAAGCTTTGGAAATTTCTTGGTACGCTGTTTCTGCATCCGGTTCGATCCACAACGATTGTGTGTTGTTCATATGTAACGACGCTTTCGGAAAACCTGCGGCGGTGTTCAGATACGGTAGAGACGGTGACAATGTTGATAACATCAGTGGTTGGCATTTGGTGTATTTGATCTTGCCGAGCAAAACTGCAGTGAAAACTCTAGACATTGTTCTTCGAAAGAATTATTCCAATCCGAAGTTGGTGACAAAACTGAGCACAGTCAAACCTGCAAACCTCTATGTCGATCTTCAGTGGTTCCCGTTGACACATCAAGGTAAGGTTTCATACACGGGCTATGAATCGCTTCCTAGAGGAAAAGTATGGATGCACGCTGCGGGATTCTTTGGTGCTCCCAGCGACTCAAGGATCGACTACGTGATCTGGAAGAGATTCACAAAACCAACGGTTCCACAGAATTTTTCACCCAACCCAGACGTCTATTTCGATACAATTTATGCCGGCACGATCAATGTGGTCGGAGAAGGTTGGACTGGCCAGGGAGGCTATACCGCAGCAATTCAAGCCGGGATAGGGCAAGGTGACTGGATAAACAATGCCATCGCTTCTGGAAAGGCGCAATTGCTATGGAAAGCTACGAACCATGCCTCTGAAGGTTTCATAAGAGAGATGATGGTCAACACCGCCAGCGGTGTTATAGATATCGCTATAGATGTTCTTGATCTAACTCTACTTGGATACATAAAATTCGCTATTGAGAGCGCTTTACTTTTCAATACACTTCGCGATATAGATGAAAAAGTGTTCGGAAAAACAACGGTGGTCTTCGAGAATTTTCCCCTCAATCCCAATCAATCTTCCATCAATGTATGGTTGCGACTCAGGGCACAAGTGGTCGCACTCGGTTTTGCCCACAGTGTTCTCAGCTTTCATACAGACGGAACTGTCGAAGGAGATTTGAAGGGTAACAGGGGAATGGAGATAGGCACTATTCTTCTTCACTACAAAGGTCCACAGTCACCAGAGATTCTTGAGAGCTCTCTGAAAGATGGTTCAACGGAGGTATCACTCCAACAGCAGATCACCTTGAAACTCAGCACAATTGTAAACAGTCTTGATTCATCTAAGATCTTTTTCAAAAAGGCTGGAACGGGTCAAATCGTTCAGTCAAACGTTAGACTCGAGGGTGATACAGTCAAAATCTCTCCAAAAACGAACTTCGAACCGAACACAGCTTACGATCTGACGGTGCAATCTGGTGCGTTCAGATCGAACCAAGCTGGTAACTTGAGAGAATTCAATCTCAAATTCACGACAGGGAGTGCACCAACCATCGTGGGTTGCACGTTGAACAATGGAGCCGTTGAAGTGCCGTTGAAACCTTCGATCAAGTTCTTACTCAACAAAGATGCCATCATTGCCTATTCTTCGTTCATAGTTGTGAAGAAATTGAACGGTGAGTACGTAACCGATGCTGGTAGATCCGCCAACGTGAGTATCGTTGGTAAGGAATTGATCGTCAATTTTGTAGAAGCGCTTTCGCCGGAGCAAACCTATGTTCTTGAGGTACAAAGAGGAGTCTTGAAAGATTCTTCGGGGAACATGAACACGCCTTACTCGATCATTTTCACCACGGTTCCTTATGTGAGAGTAGTTTCAACTCAACCATCCAACAAACATCCGGATGCTCCAGCGGATAAGCCGATCACGATCCAGTTCAACAAAAACATCAAGCCTGGTTCGAAATATGACTCCATACAACTGAAGAATGCGAAGACAAACGCAATCGTTGCCATCGACAAACTCATCAGTGGTTCCAGCCTTGTTTTGAAACCCAAGCAACCCCTTCAACAGCTGGTAGAATACGTCGTGGTCATACCTGATGGAGCAGTGGCGAATGCAGAAAATGATGCACCCAACACAGCCCATAACTTCAGCTTCAAATGTGGTGCCCCCCCACAATTGGTCAAAGTTGAGCCAACGAATGGTTCAAAGGAAGTTTTTAGAGATCAAATCATTCTGTTGACTTTTTCGGAAGCTATCAGAGCTGGAGCTGATTTTTCACGCCTTTCCGTAAGGACGGGAAACACTCAAATAAATTACAGCATAAAGTTGGAATACAACTGCATCTTTCTGACACCAACCTCGATTCTCCCTGCCAACACCTTGGTGACAGTTTTTATACCAAAGAACGCCTTTGTGGATCTCGGTGGTTCTTCGCTCGACAAAGACTACACGGTGAGTTTCACAACAGGATCAGGTGCATATCCACCACGAATCGTTTCATCTTCACCCTCCGATGGTGATCAATCTGTTTCCATAAACAGTAACATCTATGTGCGCTTTGATAAAACGATTCTGGAAGGCCCGAACTGGGGTAACATCGTTTTGAAAACGATCTCGGGTGAAACAGTGCAGATCCAAAAACTCATTTCCTATGGCGTGCAACTCGAAGTCAGACCAGTTCAGAAACTGAAGCCCAACACAACTTACACGCTCATCTTACCAGCAGGTTGCGTCAAAGAGCAACTCGGTTCACTCCTACAAGGTGAAGTGAGTATAAAATTCACAACTGAGGCTCGATCAGGTACCATGTGATGTTATCTTCCTCATTTTCTATTCGCAAACTTAAGACCTTAATTACCTTAACGTATCACGGTGGTCAGCAAAGCAAGTGATCGTTTGATCTCTGTGAGCCAAAAATTGATATCAACCGTTCAGCGTCTTTGCGCGACTTTTTCGCATGTTGTCATCCACTCGGTGAGGAACTTTAGCGGTAGAATATCTTGGAAACGTGAGGGGGGATGGACGATGAGAAACTTCGCTTGGCTTGTAAACCTGTTTTTGATCGTAGGTTTAGTGATAGCTGTTTTCTTCTCGTCCTCCTATAATGAATCTGACAGGGATGTCGTTTGGACAAGGTTCTTAGGAAAAATGGGTAGAGACATCGCTTATGATTTGACAATGCTCGATGATGGCATTGTTGTTGTCGGTTGGACTACATCTTCGAGTGGCACAGGTGATCAAAATGCGATGATAGTGAAAATGACTAAGGATGGGAAACTGTTGTGGCAACGAGAACTTGGCTGGTCTGGGAATGAAGGAGCAAATTGCGTCGAAAGAACAAAAGATGGAGGATTCATAGTCGGCATAATCAGTGATTCGAAAGGCGGAGATACACCGGCCGAGATTGGCAATCAGGATGTTTGGATTTTGAAATTCAACGGTCAAGGGGATTTACTCTGGAAGAAGTGTTATGGTACAGAAGGTTACGAATCGATCTTCGATATCGTTGAAGATGAAGGTTATCTGTTCGTCGGTTATACAACGAAAAATGGCAGCGAAGATTTCTGGGTAGTGAAGGTGAACGAAACAGGTGATCCGGTGTGGGAAAAAACCTTTGGTGGAAAAGATTGGGATTGTGCGTTCGCGGTAGACAGTACTAAAGATAGCTACTTTGTTGTTGGAATGACCAAATCCACTGATGGAGACGTAACTTCTCCACGGGGATCTTCAGACATGTGGATTTTGAAACTCACAAAGCAAGGGGAGTTACTATGGCAAAGAAGCATAGGAGGGGTCGATTGGGATCAAGCAAGTGACGTCGTTGCACTCAACGATGGAGGGTGTGTGGTTCTTGGAACAAGCTGGTCTGAAGAACTCTCTCATTTGAGGAAGGGAAATTTTGTGTTCGCAAAATTCAATGCAAACGGCCTGGTTGAATTATTGAAAAGTTACGGTGGGAATCGAGACGATATAGCGCAGAAACTTGTGAAATTGGAAGATGGATATTTGTTGGTGGGAACAACTTGGTCTGAAGATGGGGATGTGAAGGGTAAAACTAAAGGGAGCGATTATTGGCTTTTGAAAATCAGTAGGGATGGGGAAATCATGTGGAGTAAATGCTTGGGGGCGGAAATGGACGAGATCGCTTATGCTCTAACCATCGACGGTTATACTTGCTTCGTTGCAGGCGTTTCTTATTCTCACATGATCGGTCTTCGGACGCGTTCACATGGTGGTGGCGACGCGCTGTTGTTCAAACTTGAAGTGAAGAAAAACTGAGTCTCTAAAAACGGCCCAGGTTGTTCCCTGGGCCATAGATTCGTTTTAAATTCTAGACAGGTGAAACTTCAACGGTGTTGGATTTTCAATGTTATCTGAAACAGGGCACCTATCTTCCACTGACTTGAGCCATTTCGTGAGTAAATCTTCCGAAGCATTGCTTTTAACCTTGATATTTACATTGATCTGTTTGTAACCAGCCCTCTCTTGGAAAGATCTTCCTTGAAGGCGTGCGGGGTTAAGGGTACCTTCAATGTCTATACTCAGTTCGTCCAACCTTATGTTCATCTCCTTGGCGACCAAGTGGCCCACGACATTGATACAACCCGCTAATGCCGCGAGCAAATATTCCACTGGATTTGCACCTTTATCGTCTCCTCCAAGCTGAGGTGGTTCATCGACGTACATTGTGAAATTTCTCGCTTTCACCACAACTCTCGAAGGAGTTTCCGATTTCGCACTTACAGAGAATTTGACATCCATGTATTTCACCTCCTAGTTTTATTCTATTCTCACAGTATTCCGACTAAATTACTCGGAGATTAAAAATGGGGCGTTATTCGTTTCAACATTCAAAAGAAAAATGGAGAGAGATGACATAAAACTTAGTCATCCTTAGAAAGACTGAGAATCAAGATCGCAGTAATTGGCAAAACACGTTTTTCATTCTCTTCGATCATTATTTGTCATTTTTGGTTCTTGATTTTAACATTGAATTGAAATATCATTAGTAAAGAAATCTTTCTAACCAACCTTAAACGGAAGGAGGGGATATCGTGAGGAAAGCTAGTGTTGTGTTTTTCGCGTTGATGATCGTTGCCTTGTTCGCCGAAGTTGTCGAGCTGAATACGATTTTTGGTCCTGAGGATCTGAGTTATTACATAGGACGAAACCAAAAATTCTACGATCAAACAGGTGTTAGAGTCAACATCACGGTCGTTCCCTATGGAAGAGATCAAAACATCAAGCTCATAGCATCGATGTTAGCTGGGGGAAGTCAATATGATATTTTCATCATCGACTGTGTTGAAGTACCTCTCTACGTCGAAAACGGTTGGGTCCTTCCGATCGACGAATGGCTCACGGAAGCTTTGAAAAAAGACGCGATACCTTTCGCACTGGATGGAATGGCTTACCAAGGCAAATGGTATGGCTTACCTTGGGTTTCAGAATGGAAATCTTTCGTATACAACCGCGAGATGATGAAGAAGGTTGGCTATCAAGAATTTCCGAAAACTTGGGACGGAGTCGTCGAGCTGGCGAAGAAATTGCAACAAGCAGGTGTCGTCAAATACGCCACAGCGTGGTCTTGGGCGCAGAAGGAATGCTTGGTGTGCGACTTTGTAGCGATCCTTTCAAGCTTCGGTGGAAAATTTTTCGATGAAAATCTGAATCCTGTATTCAACGACGAAAAGGGTGTCCAAGCCCTTCAATTCATGGTAGACATGATCTATAAACATCAAATCGTTAATCCAGCTTCACTCGGTTGGACAGAAACTGAAGTATACAAAGCTATTTACAACAACGACATCGCTTTTGGAATGATGTGGGGTATACCACTCGTGGATCTTGACAATCCCGAGATCTCTAAAGGTGTTGGTCAGTGGGAAATAGGTTTGATGCCATCTGTTGACGGTAAAAATCCATACAGTGTTTCTGGACCCATGGGATGGGCGATTTCTTATGGCACGAAACATCCCAAGGAAGCCTTTGAATATATAAAGTTTTTGGCAGGTCCAGAGGGTTCTCTAGATGCAGCTTTGAAGGCTGGAATAGTTCCAGGCTGGAAATCTGTGTGGGAAAATCCAGAATTCAAGAAAAAAGTCAGAGGTTTGGACAAGATGTATGAGCAAGCAATGTATATAGTTCACAGGCCAAGGGTACCTTGGTATCTGGAGTTTTCGAACGTTTTGCAAGAAGAACTCCACAAAGCTCTGACGCGCCAGAAATCTCCAAAAGCTGCCCTCGATGCTGCTGCCCAAGCAGCCATTAGGATAAAGAACGAATACGAGAAGGCAAAGAAGAAATGATTATTCACAAGGTGGGGTGGTTCGCCCCACCTTTTTTCCTTGAGAGAGTGAGGTAGCCTTGGAAAAGCGTAAAAGGACCATCGGATACATGTTCATGATACCTTCTCTGCTTATACTGCTTCTGGTTTTGGCGTTTCCACTGGTTCATGCTTTTTATTTGAGCTTATTCAATGTGCGCTTTTTTGGTGGAAGAATAATCACGAGTTTTGTTGGCTTGGAGAATTATTTGGCTGTTCTTCGAAGTGAATCTTGGTGGCGATCTTTCATCAACACCGTGTATTTCGTCCTAGCAGACATAACCGTTGGTATGTTTCTTGGTTTCATTTCAGCCCTCGCTCTGAACAGGAGATTGAAGTTCAAGTCTTTCATCATAGCAGCCATACTTCTGCCTTACGTTCTGCCACCGATAGTTCACGCATTGATCTGGAAGTGGGCATTCAATGCAGATTATGGCTTCATAAACCAAACATTGCTCAGGTTTGGGATCATCAAGCAAAACATTTACTGGCTTACCGATTCGAGATTAGTTCTCTGGGCCCTCATCCTGGCTAATCTTTGGCAGGGAACAGCTTTCGCTACGATCATATACCTTGGAGGTATGAAATCCATACCTGATGAGCTCTACGAGGCAGCGAGGATGGATGGTGCCACACGAATGCAGCAAGTTATGTACATCACACTTCCTCTTCTGAAACCGTTCACTCAGCTGCTCTTGGTTATGAAGACGATACTGACTTTCAAGCTCTTTGAGCTCATTTATGCGGTGACTGGTGGAGGGCCAGCGGGCAGAACAAGAGTTGTGTCTTACGAGATTTACAGAACTGCTTTCGAATCTTACAAATTCGGTCAAGCAACGGCGATGTCGTACATTCTCCTTGGAATAGTTGCAATTATAGTTCTGCTTTACAGAAAGTTCCTTGCCACGGAAGCGGGTGAAGAGTGATATGGCACACACGTTCTATAAGATGTCAGTCATAATTGTGATCTTAGCTGCCGTCTTCGTGTCCGTGATCCCAATATATTGGGTTCTCGTTACGAGTTTTTCACTCGACGTGGATTTGATGAAAACGTCCCACAGTTGGTTCCCACCGAGACCTACAGTTAAAAATTACAGAGATGCGTTGGGGATAGGTCAAGGGATGTACAGCGTGGCTTCTCAAGTGAAGGTAACTTTGTTCAACAGCACCGTGATAAGTTTTTCCGTCACGGGGATAACTTTGATTTTGGCGATAATGGCGGCGTATGCGATCGAAAGACTTAGAGTACCGTTGAGAGGATATGTGAGCTTTTTTGTATTGCTGACGCAGATGCTACCTCCCATCATACTCGTGATACCAATATATCTGTCACTCGCTCGCTTTGGTATGCTCGATAGAAAAGTATCTCTCACATTCATTTACATCGCTTTGAATTTGCCATTCGCTATATGGATCATCAGTTCCTATTTTAGAAGGTTACCTATATCCGTAGAGGAAGCGGCGATAATAGATGGCTGTAGCCACGTTAGAGTTCTTTGGAACATACTGGTTCCAATGTCAAAACCTGCTATCTTCACATCGGGCATCTTTGTTTTTCTCTCAGCTTGGAACGAGTTCATAATCGCTTTAGTTTTAACCTCAAGCTTGAAGGCTAAGACTCTACCGATAAGCATTTCTGAATTCATGGGAAGGTTCTACACGAACTACCCACTGATGTGCGCAGCCGGGATAGTTTCGATGGTTCCTCCGATAATATTCGCTGCTCTCTTCCAAAATTTCTTGATCGAAGGTCTTGCGAAAGGAGCTGTCAAGGAGTGATAGAGAGATCAAATTTGAGAGAGTCTGAGATCAGAGTGCTCGAATGTATCAGAAGAAATCAACCGATATCCAGAGCAACGATAGCCTCTTTGACAGGGTTGAGTAAACCTGGTGTTTCGGAAGCCGTTGAAAAACTGTTGAAGCGAAACATCATTAAAGAATTCAGGAAAGGCAAAAGTACGGCGAGAGGTGGAAAGAAACCAACTTTACTTGTGTTCAATCCCAACTGTGGTTACATCGCTGGGGTGGACATTGGTGGAAGTAAGATTAGGGCGATCATCGCAGATTTAGACGGGAATATCGTTCGGAGGGCTGAACGTAGGGTGGAAGAAATGGAATCTTCCGAAAGTTTGGTTGAACAGGTATCCAACGTGCTCGTGGATATAGAAATTCATAAGTATAGATTGATCGGTGTGGCTGTTGGAGTTCCTGGTACTTGTGACAGAGAAACTGGTGAGGTACGATACATCCCAGCTTTCAATTTGAAAGACGTTCCACTCAGAAAAATGTTGGAAGAAAGATTCCATTTACCTGTGTTCGTCGAGAATGATGTAACTTTGAATGCCCTTGGGGAAATGTGGAAAGGTTCAGCGAAAGGATTGAAGAACATTCTATTAATCTCACTCGGTACAGGTACTGGAGCGGGGCTGGTGTTGAATCGTTCACTGTACACTGGTTCGAAAGGTATGGCTGGCGAGATCGGTTATTTCGTAACCGATTGGTCCATGGAGAGAGACGTTGAGTATCGCTTTGGTAGACTAGAAAGATGGTTCTCTGGATATTCGTTCATTGAATTTTTGAAAGGAAAGAGTGTTCGAACTGAGCTGAAATGGATCTTTGAAGATCTCAATTCTCATCCTGATTTTGCTGAATTTTTTGAACACGCATGCGAGCATCTGGCTGTAGCGATAGCGAATGCGGTGTGTTTGTTGGATCCAGACGCAGTTGTTTTGTCCGGCGGGATAGGTTACAATCAATACGAAAAGATAGTAGAGAAGATCAAGCCCATCGTTTCAAGGATAGTTCCACCTGAGATACTTGAGCACGTTCGGTTCATGAAGTCTGAGCTCGGTGAGCTTGGAGTTGTACTCGGAGCGGTTTATTTCGTTCAAAGCGAATTGTTCGTGGTTTAGACAGTTCATATTTTCAGGTCCAGTTGGTGAACCGTTCTTACCTGACCATCTTCTGTGAGATAGATTCCAGTGGAATTCAATCTTCCAAGTGGAATCCCGCCATCGTAGAAGTTGAACTGCGTCCTCACAAAACCAAGATAAATTGCGCCAACATTCATTTCAGATAGAGAAAGCAACTTCAACCCGTTCCCATCAGTTTTCAGGATTTTTAGTTTTGCGAACACGACGTCTGATTCGTCTATCCAACTGTTTCCATCATCGTCGTATCTTGAAAGTTCTAAAAATCCTTTCCCAGTCAGAGGTCCGAACAGCTCACGGCCATCATCCAGCTTACCGTTGTCGTTCGAATCCAACACGAGCAGTGCGACATTTTTTGGAAGGAAGAACTCTTCAAATTCGCCGTCAAGATCGAGATCCAACTGAAGTTTCTTTTCGAAAGGTCCTATGGGAGCATCATCCAATTTCAAAACGATCGGATCTTGCAACGCGCCAACGGTGAGTCTAAAGTTTTGTCTGCTTTCGTACAATCTACTCAATTGAAGGTTCACTTCGAATTCTATTCTTCTGCCATCTTTCGTTTCGATGTAACCCTTCGCTGAAAAACTCGTAGTCTCAGACTCTCTTTGGTATTCATTCTTTTCGTAGATCAATCCCACCTGTGTTCTGATTCCTCCCGGTTCTGCAATGGAAAGCTCTTTGGACTCTGAAGATTCGAGAATGATCAATCTCACCTTACGTCCTGTCAGCTTTTCCAAGAGAGCCTTTATCAACATGAGCTTCAATCTGTCTTTCTCACTCAACTTGATTTCAAACTTGGTGCTCTCAGATCGAACAGGTTCAGTCTGTACAACTCGAACGATTCGAATCCGTTCCTGTTTTTCGCTCAAATGTTCGTAACTTCTCACTGAGGACATCGACACGTGATAATTTTCGATTTTCAACCTATCACTCCTCTTATTTTTATCGGCAATTTTGAGGAACTGGAAAGATCTGCAAAAAAATTTGGCGGCCTAAGCCGCCAAACCGATTTAGTAGTGGATTTTCAAGATTTTCTCGTCAAGCGCATCCTTGCTCTTTGTAACAAAAACGCGAGGACTATCAAACCGAATCCTATCAGATCGGTTGTACGCCTTGGTTCGACGAGCAGTACTCCACCCAGACCATAGAGCAATCTTTCCCACGCAGCGAGATTACCGAACAAATAACCAGCGAGGCCTCCGGAGAGAGTGAACAATCCAACAGCACACGTGAAGGCGGGCCAGATGACCTCCAGTGGGTTCGAAACTTTCACTAACAGTAATTGTGGAGAGAGGACAAAGGCGTAAGGGACGAGGAAAGCGGCAATGGCCAATCGTGACGCAGTCAAACCTGTTTTCATCGGATTGGCCCTGGCTATACCGGCTCCCGCCATCGCAGCGAGTGCTACTGGGGGTGTCACGTCCGCTATGATACCGAAATAGAATGCGAACATGTGTGCGGGCAGGATCGGCACACCCAACCTCAGAAGGGCAGGGGCAGCGATCGTTGAAGTGATCACGTAGTTTGCGGTTGTGGGAACTCCCATACCGAGCACGAGGGATGTCAGCATGGTGAAAAAGAGCGTGATCAAAAGATTACCGCCGGCCAGGTCGACCAACGCAGTTCCAAGTTTCAAGCCTATACCGGTGAGCGTGACCACACCTATGATTATTCCGGCGCACGCCGTGGCGGCAACGACACTCAGGGCACCTCTAGCACCAGCTTCGAGTGCCGCCGGTATGTCTGAAAACTTTATTCTCGTACTTTTTCTTATGAGCGAAGAAGCCACAGAGAATACGATCGCATAGAGAGCCGCTTTCATGGGAGTGAAACCAGTCACTAAAAGATAGATGATCGCAACCAACGGGAACAGAAGATGACCTCTCTCCATCAAAACCCTCTTCATCTTTGGAAGCTCTTCCTTGGAGAGACCTCTAAGGCCAAGTTTCTTTGCTTCCCAGTGTACACCCATCCACACTCCGAAATAGTAGAGCGCGGCTGGTATAGCCGCAGAAACGATGATTTTAGAATATGATATACCTGTGAACTCGGCCATCAAGAACGCGGCGGCTCCCATGATCGGTGGCATGAGCTGACCGCCAGTGGAAGCCGTCGCTTCCACCGCTCCGGCAAACTCAGGTTTGTAACCAAGTTTTTTCATCATGGGTATAGTGAAGGTTCCAGTACCCACAACGTTTGCAACGCTGCTACCGCTGATCATGCCCATCATTCCACTGGAGAAAACTGCCACCTTTGCAGGTCCACCCGTTGCCCAGCCCGCGAGCGCGTTCGCGAGATCTATGAAGAGCTGTCCAAGCCCCGTCCTTTCGAGAAAAGCGCCCAAGAGAATGAACAGGAAAACGAAGGTTGAAGATACTCCGAGCGGTATACCGAAGATACCTTCCGTTGTGTAGAAAAGATGTCCTACCAACCTTTGAAAAGAAACACCTCGATGGGCCAAAATGCCTGGAATGTACCTTCCATACAGTGCGTAGAGGATGAAACAGATCGCCACCACTGATATGGGAAGTCCAACCACACGGCGTGCTGCTTCGAGCACCAACGCGATTCCCAGAAGACCAACGATCAAATCCAAACTCGTCACGGTTCCAGCGCGCAGCACCAGTTCTTTATAGTTAGCAACAACATAGATCGTTGCCAAAGGTGCGATGATCGCTAATAGCAGATCAAACCAATGAAGTTTTTCTCTGGACCATCTTTTGCTTGCTGGATAGAGTAAAAAGATGAGAGAAAAGCCGAAAGCAAGGTGTACTGAACGTTGTATCATCGCATCAAACACACCGAAGGCTGCGGTATAGATCTGGAAGACCGAGAAGGTGATGGCGATTGCGGCAACGATTCTTGCCAGAAAACCTTTGAATGTTCTATAACGAGCCTCTCTGTCATATTTTTCAAGAATTTCACGCGTTTGCTCAGAAGACATCTTCTCGTTGCTCACGATCATTCCTCCTCAGAATATCTTGGATCTTTTGCTCAGTTTCGGTTTCACATAAAAGGTTAAAGTATCACCAACGTTGGCAATGCTTTTGAACCACACTGGGCCGTCTCTGAAAACTATGCCGTGACCATCGATGTGAGAAACACGGAGGGTGATCCGCTCAAATTTTCTATCGAGTTTGAGAACGAACTCGCCATCTTCAAGAGCGAATCCCCCTCCGATGTCCGAAGGTAAACCAGCACCATAAGAACTATAACGACATTCGTACAAAAGCATCTCACCGTTCGGTTCGATTCTGAAACGTTCTTCTACCTTGGTTTTCTCGACCGAATGGATGAACACCAGGCTGAAAAATGGCTCTTCCAATCGTTTTTCGAAAATTACCTCGCCTTGTTTTTCGATCAACAGAACGAACTCAGGCTCAATGATCGTCAGTAAGAAGGCACAGAAACATAGCGAAAACTTAACCACCGTTTAGAGTCCCATCTCCTTGAAGAATCTTTCGGCGCCAGGATGTAGTGGTATGGACATACCTTCTTTTCCTGTTTCTGGAATTATCAATTCTCCCTTGGCATGAGCTTCGATCAATCTTTTTTGGTTTGCATACATAGTTTTGAGAAGTTCGTAAACGAGACTCTCAGACATTTCAGCTCTGACTGCCAACATGGCCTTCACTGCAACCGTGACAACGTCTGTGTCAATACCTTTATATGTACCTGCAGGAACAACGATCTTCACGTAGAACGGATAAGCTTTCTGCAGAGACTGAATGATCGCCTCGGCGACTGGAACAAGAACAATTTTTCTGACTGCCGCAAGATCGACTATCGCCGCCGTTGGATGACCTGCTGTGACGAAAGCTGCATCGATGTTGCCGTCTTTGAGGTTGCTAGCTGCTTCCGCAAAGCTGAGGTATTGCACTTTGATGTCGTTATAAGTGATTCCAGCCGCTGCGAGGATCTGTCTGGCATTCACTTCAGTTCCACTTCCCGCAGCTCCAACGGCCACCCTTTTGCCTTTCAGATCGTACACGCTGCTGATGCCTCTGTCTGCCAACGCTACTATCTGCACAGTTTCAGGATAGAGTGTTGCCAAACCTCTCAGTTGTGGGAACGGTTCTTTGAACAATTCCACACCGTTGTAAGCGTAGAAAGCAACATCGTTTTGAACGAAAATGAGGTCCACTTCTTTGTTTCTTAGCAAATTGATGTTCGCCACCGACGCACCCGTTGACTGTACCATGGCGTTCATACCCTTGATGTTCTTGTTCCAAATATCTGCCATACCAGCACCCAATGGGTAGTACGTTCCAGCCGTACCACCTGTAGCGATCGTTAAGAATGTGGCCGCATAAATTGTAATAACTGAGAGCAAGATTGCCACAAAGATCAGCTTCTTCATACATATACCCCCTTTGAAAGTAGTATGATCTGATTTTATTCTAACACAACGCTTACGGAACTACAAAGACTTTAACACAGATTAAGCAAACCAACTCGCTCTTCAATGATTCTTGCTGGTTCGATGTGCCGCACAAAACAGGACACATAAGGGATCACAATTAGAAAGCTTTACCAACAAGGATTCCAAGCACATCTGGTCCTGTGTGAGCCAGAACGGTTGAACCTACCCGTGCGATGCCGTCGCATTTTGGGAACTTTGAGAGTATTTCTGTTAATTTTTCTTTCATCTTCATTGAACCATATCCGCCGTACAGAACGTATTCAGGAGAATCTTTCGTGAACGCCTTGACCAGCTTGGTCAATTTCTCTAGAGCATCTTGATCGTTCCTACCGATCGCCGCTTTACAGACTTCTCCATCTCTGTCGAGTCGTAAAACAGGTTTTAGATGCAAAAGCTTACCTAAAAGAAGGGAAAGCTTACCGACTCTACCACCTTTTTTCAAATGATTGAGCGAACCGAGCAAGAAGAACATTTCGCAGTCCCTACCGTATCTCTCGACAGACTGTTGTGAAACATTCCTTCCGTTCATAACGTCGTTGATCAAACGAGAGAGAACGTAAAATATTTTTCCACTGACACCCTTGGAATCCAACAGGACGAAGTTCTTCAAACTGAGGTTTTCGATGACCATTCTCACGGCGTTGAACGTTCCACTGAGTTTTTGTGACAAGGTCAACACGAAGACCTTTCGGTACTTGCTTTGAATGCTTCTGAACAAGCTGACAATATCCTCAAAGCTTGGTAATGAAGTCGATACATCGTGGCCTTCGCTCATGAGCAGACAGAGTTTATCTGCATCTATATCTACACCGTCTCTGTATTCTATTCCACCGACACGTACCCTCAACGGTAATCTATACATATCCATCGGCGATGACCAGTTCTCTGGAAAATCTGCCGTGCTATCCACAACGAAAGCAACCTCGTTCAAAGCCTTTCCCTCCAATTGAATTTTTCAAAAAAATTCTATCACTTTTTTCCATCAGTACAGATTTTCACATGTGAGAGAATAATCTCAGGGGTGTGAAGATGGATCTTGGACTCATTAACAAGAGGGTACTTGTTTGTGGTGGAACGAGGGGTATAGGTCGTGCGGTCGCCGAAGAATTTGCGAAAGAAGGTTCTGTCGTGTTCGTGGTTGCGAGGCAACAGTCAAAAGAGGTCGCAAAACAGATTTCGATGCTGTACCCTGCCAAAGTGTACGGTTTCGATGCTGATCTTTCAAAGGATGAAGATATAAAGCAAATCAAAAAAGCTGTTGGTGAAGTGGACGTGCTCGTCGCCAACGCTGGTGGCCCGAAACCTGGAGATTTCTTTGAGTTGCACGATGAAGATTGGCATTTTGCCTTCGAACTTCTCGTGATGAGCACCGTCAGATTGATAAACGCTTTCTTACCTGGGATGGTTGAAAGAAAATGGGGTAGAGTGATCGCTATAACTTCCATTTCCGTTTTCGAACCCCTGCCAAGGCTGTTGCTTTCCAATTCTTTGAGGATGGCCGTCGCTGGATTGATGCGAAGCCTTTCTGGAGAGTATGCAAAATACAACGTAACTTTCAACTGTGTTGCGCCTGGCCACACGATGACTGAAAGATTACACCAGATCATTGAAGACACTGCGAGAAAAACTTTGAAGAGTGAACAGGAAATAATGAAACAAATGGCAGAAGAAAACGATGTCAAGCGTTTAGGTAGACCAGAAGAGATAGCTGCTGCTGTGATTTTTCTGGCCAGTGAGAGGGCTTCTTATATAACGGGGACCACTCTGAGGGTAGACGGTGGTTTTGTAAGCTCCTCAATATGAATGCTTTTGAGCTATGAATTCTGCCAGAGTGATATCTTCCTTCGTTGTTATTTTGATGTTTCTCTTGTCTCCCTGTAAGATGGCAACGGGATGATCGTTCAGTATGAACACACCCGATGCATCGGTCAGGGCGGCTTTTTCCTGAGGTGTGAGTCTTTCGTATAACCTTAGAAACAGTCTAACTTTGAAAGTCTGTGGCGTTTGTATTAGATAAGTTGAGTTCCTATCGGTCAAAGATTTGATCACGCGACCATCCGAAGATAAACCGACAGTATCTGTAGCTGACACTGCCAAGGTTACGGCTTCGAATTCTTCACACAATCTTATGCTGGAGAGAATATGCTCTCTTGTAACGAAAGGCCTCGCTGCGTCGTGCGTCACAGCTATATCCTCTTCACCTATGTTGAAACGTTCATCTATGAAATAGAGTGCTTTCATTAGTGAATCTGTTCTCGTCTGACCTCCTTTTATGAATAACAACCTCTCATCTCTCAAATACGATTCCACCAGCTTTTTTGCGTATTCGAGCCATTCTTGTGGAAGAACAACGATGATCCTTGCAAAACTTGAAACTGACGAGAATGTCGTCAAACTCCAGATCAAGATAGGTTTATTCGCTATCTCAACGAACTGCTTCGGAATCTCTCCGGAGAATCTCTCAGATCTTCCACCAGCCAGAATGACTGCGTAAATCAATCAAAATCCCTCCTAACGATTATATGAATTCCACCCGATTGCACACACAAGGTGAAATTAGTGTAAAATGAATTACAGTCTTTCTACTTTTAGAGGTGTCGAGCAATGTGGTACGTGTTTCCATCCGTGTTTTTAGGTTGGTCACTCGGTGCCAACGATGCAGCGAACGTCTTTGGTCCAACTGTGGCATCAGGCTTGATACCGCACAGAAAAGCTATGCTGCTCGGAGCGATCTTCGTGGTGTTGGGAGCTGTGGTGGGCGGTTCCCACTGTCTCATCAACGTATCTCAGATTTCAACTGGTATAGCCCTCGACAGCGCCGTAGCTATTTTATCTGCTGCTTTGACCGTCACGGTGATGACCTTGCTCAAATTTCCAGTTTCCACATCTCAGGCCGTGTTTGGAGGAATAGTTGGAGTGAACATTCACAGGTTCGGATTTTCGAATGTCAACTGGGCTCCCATGGCAAAATTCGTGATCGTGTGGGTGCTCACTCCCATCGGTGCTATGATCATTTCTTTTTTACTTTACAAGCTTGGATCCACGCTTTTTAGACGAATCAAGTCGATTCAGGTGCAAGATAGCTTTGTTAAATTAGGATCTTGGATTGCAGGTTTGTATGGGAGTTACGCACTCGGTGCCAACAACGTAGCGAATGTTACTGGAGCCCTTGTAGGTAGCTTGTTCGGCGTGTTTGAAGCTGCTTTGTTAGGAGGTATCTGCATAGGACTTGGCATGATCACGTTCAGTAAAAGGGTGATCATGACTGTTGGAAAGAGCATAATCGCACTGGATCACTTCTCGGCGATGATAGCGATCTTTGCGCATTCTTTGACTGTTTGGGTTTACAGCTTGGTAGGAATTCCAGTTTCATCCTCTCAAGCTATAGTTGGAGCAGTGATAGGTGCAGGTTATGCAAAAGGAGTCAAACTCTCCAACGTCAAAATGATTCTGAACATCGTTTTAGCGTGGGTAGAAACACCTTTCGTTTCGGCGACGGTTTCGTATTTGCTGATCCGAGGGATTGAATTATGATCTTGAAAAAATGTGCACTTTTAGTCCTATTCCTCTGCATAATCAACTCGATAATGGTTTCACATGCAGCTGGATTTGGCAGGAAACATTTCGCCGTTTATGCTACCGCGCAGGATGGCATATTTTTCAGCAAACCGCAACTGAACACTGTCGATTTCGAAAAAGCAGAAGTTAGAACAGTATCCTATGGGGAAGAATCTCACATGGAGGTGGGGAGCTTCAAATTTAAGGTCACTTTGATGTTAGCTTTTTCCACCTTTTTGCTCATGGTGGTAACCATCGTGCTCAAGAATAGATCCAAAAATTGCGTCTTTTTCAAAGCGCTCACAACAATTTGTATCATCTCCATCGCTTTACTGAACTATAGTGGATCGGAATGGTTCATACTGGCAGGCTTGATCTTCAGTCTCGTTGGAGATATCTTCCTAGAATTTGAAAGACATTTTCTTCATGGTATGCTCGCTTTCTTTATTACTCATGTCCTCTATTCCGTTGGTTTTGTGAAACTGTTCGGTATACCGAATTGGTGGACCTTTGCAGGGATTTATTCGATTGTGTTGTTTCAATATTTCTTTCTGAAAGCGAATCTTGGCCGGTTCAAACTGACAGTCCTTTTTTACAGCTTGGCTATTGCAACGATGTTTTCACTGAGTTTTGGGGCTATGGGGAGTGAGATCTATCCTCTGAGGACCTTGCTTCCAATCGGTGCAGCTTTGTTCGTTCTCTCCGACTCGTGCATCGCTTGGGACAAGTTCGTAAAAAGACTTCCTTTGAGAAATTTTCTGGTCTTGTTCACATACTTCATCGGTCAATTGTTCATAGTCCTCTCGATCGTGACCTGAGTTTTCGATTGTACGTAGCGATCTGTAACAGTTGATGAATTTCATCATTCGTCAAAGCTCTCCACTCACCGAGCGTCAGATCACCTAAGGTTATATTTGCAAACCTTACACGTGTTATCTTTTTATACTCAAGACCTATCGAACGAAGTATCCTCTTCACCTCGTGATACTTCCCTTCCGTCAACACTAACCTAACGATACCTTCCTGAATTTGCTCGATGGTTGCTGGCGCGAATTGAACTTTTCCGACGGCGAGTCCAGATTCGACGATCCGTTTCATCTCTTTGGTGAGTGACCCTTGCACGTGGATCACATATTCTCTCTCCAAGAGTGATTTTGGATCTATCAACATGTGTGTGAACCAACCGTCGGTCGTCAAAATGATCAAGCCTTCGACGTCCCTATCGAGTCTCCCTGCCACGTGAAGTTGATCAGACCTTGGATGATCGATCAAGTCAAACACCGTTGCATCTTGAACTCTATCGCACACATACCCTGAAGGTTTGTTCATGATCAAATACAGATGCTTCGGCGCTTCGATGATCTCACCGTGACACTCAACGACATCGACTTCATGTATTTCAAATGAAATATCCCTCACCGTGCGCCCGTTCACTTTAACGAACCCCGACTTGATCAGCTTTTTAACTTGACTTCTGCTTCCCAAACCGGCGTTGGAAAGATACCTGTCAAGCCTAATCTTCACCACTTCCTTTCGATCTCAGACCTTCCAAGAAATCTCGAGAGATATGTATTTGTTTGATGGCTCTTTTGTATCCGTCTAAGCATTCATAGTATGGCAATTGTTCTTTGGTTTTCAAATCTAAGGCGACACTCTTTTGGATCACGCCGTCTTCTGAGACAGCGAAAAATCTTGAGCAATCCACAAAAGAGCCATCGGGCAACTGATACCTCAAAGCTGCAAAGTTACCACCGTTGCAAAGGTCTTCACCTAGCATGAAGGATGGTTTTTCGCTCATTCCGATCAGATTCAACAGTGTCGGTGCAAAATCTATCTGTCCACCCACGTTATCGATTTGGTAGCTCCCTCCAAGACCAGGTACATGAACTATGAGAGGAACATTCATCGCTTTGAGGAAATCGTATTCTTCTCCGAGCCATTCTGAAACGAGTTGTTTAACTTCCCTGTTGAATGGGTACAGTCCTGCGTGATCTCCATACACAACTATGATTGAATTTTCGTATAAACCGGATTTTTTCAGCAATTCTAGAAAGTATCCAAAAGCGCTGTCTGCGTAATTGATCGCTTGCAGATAGTTTCCAAACAGCGTGTTTTCGTGGTTGGCGTCCAATTTGAGCGTTTTGAGATTGCTAGGTAAGAAGAACGGTGTATGGCTGGATAGAGTGACCATGAAAGCGAAAAATGGGCGAGGAATGTTCTTCAAAATCTCAACTGCTTGTCTGTAGAATGAAAAGTCACTCAGACCCATGTTGATGATCTCATCTGGCGACAAGTCTTCCAAGCTTACGAAATCTTTGAAGCCAAGATGCGGATATACTTTATCTCTGTTCCAAAAAGTGGCATTGTTTCCGTGGATCGCCAAAGTGTAGTATCCCATCTTAGCTAAAATACGGGGTAACGCATCCAAATCGATGTCCGAATAAACTTCGTACGCAGGTTGATCGATGGGTGCATGTAGGGACGTTAAACTAACAAATTCGGCATCAGCGGTGTTTCCCGAACACGACTGTTGATAATATCTGCTGAAGTATATTGAATTGTTCCCTACGAGATCGTTGAGATTCGGTGTGATAGGCTGGTTGTTGTAGCTTCTTCGTATCACCATGTTTTGCAGAGCTTCAAACTGAATGACTATCACATTCTTCCCTTTGGCGACGCCGGTAAAGTTCTTCTGTGATGTTGGTTTGTTGAATTCGTTTGACACAGGATTGGATGGAATTTGTGGATCCTTCTGTAATAGATAGACAGGGTCATACAAATGGTAGGCTATCAACCCATATCTGTTGAAAACTTGCATAGGTTTGAGATCTTCAACGAAAATCGGAAAGCTCGCGAAAGCAAAGCACAGTACTATGCACAGCCACAGAGATTTTGATTTTCTTGAAGATCTTTCCTCGCGATCGAAGTGTTTGAGGACCTTTCTGTCCAATTTCAGTATGAACGGAACATCCGCCACAAATGAAAGTGATATGGGGTTGAGGAAATACTTTATACTGGAACCAACTTTAGGTAACTGTGGGAGTAAGAGCAGATGTTTAATGGAAGGTAAGGAGCCAAAGTTTTGAAAATAGAGATAATCAACGACGAGCATGCAAGACACGATGGTGTACAGGACGAAACGCTTTTTTTCCGTGAGAGTTGAGAAGACAAGGAAGAGAAACGACAACCACAACAAACTTGCCAAGTAGCTTTGAATCTTGGATGGTCCAAACGTGAACAAGTAAAACAAAACCATCTTTGCATTGATCAGTGTGAAGAGAAGAAATCCGTATTTTCTAGTTATGCTCCACAAGGGTACCACCAGCTCGTTCAACGGTTTTGATTTGTTTGGTCATGCGATTGCCTAAGCTTTTTTATGACACTTCTGCCCCAATTGAAAGCTACCACAGCATTTGTTAAATTACCAATGACTATACCCCACCAAACGCCAGAAACACCGATGTGTAAGATGTTCACGAACAACCAGCAGAAAAACACTTGAAGAATTATCGTTCTGAAGACTGTAACTATTAAACTCTTAATTCCGTGACCTATACCCTGAAACATAGCAGAGGTGAACATGCCGAACGGTGTGCCAGGCAAGAAAAGGCTGAGGATAACCAATGCATGAACGATATCGGAGAATATCGCGCTACCATCTTTAGAGTAAGTGAAAAGATACGCTATTTGCTTAGAGAAAATCTGTATAACCGCCATCACCGATATTCCTATAATGAATCCAAGTTTAATGGCGAACAAGTGAGCTTTTTCAAGTTTCTCAGGATCTCTGGCTCCAAAAGCAGCACCAGTCACGGAGGTAACAGCGGCGGATATGCCCAACATCGGAATGGTACCAAAATTTATGATCCTCCATGCGCTCGTGAAAACGGCTATGCCTTTAGCCCCGGCAGCAATAGCTGCGAATCTGTTGAGAATGAAAATCGCTACAGACATCGAAAGCTGTGCCAGAGAGGCTGGGATTCCTATGACAAGGATTTTCCAAAGAATAGAGAAATCGAGATGGGTTTTCTTGAAGTCCAAATTGAGGTAGGTATTTCTGCGAAAGAAAAACCAGTACAAACTCATCCAAAGTCCCACGGATGCAGATACGACTGTAGCATACGCCGCCCCTAGAACACCGAGCTTCAAAGGATAAATGAATATAGGATCAAGCACGATGTTCAAAACCGATCCGGTAGTGATGACCAACATGGCGCGCTTGGCATCACCTTCGGCACGAAAAATCGCGTTGGCTATGTTGGTAAACATGAATATCACTGTGAACAGAAGTACAACGTACGAATACTTCAAGGATAACTGGAACGCCTCATCGGACAACTTCATCAGCATCAAAGCTGGCTTAATGAGCAGCAAAGAAAGAATCGTTATTGTACCACCCAAAATCAAAACCAATATTATCGACACCTTTGCGGCATTTTCAGCAGCATTTTTGTCTTTGGCGCCTATTTTTTGTGAAACGACGGCATTGGTACCTATACCCAGTCCTGTGGCGAAAGAAAGGATGATCATGAATATAGGGAAAAACGCTCCAACGGCTGCCAGTGCGTTTGGTCCCAACCCAGCGACCCATACGGCATCGGCAAGGTTGTAAAGTGTTTGCATCAACATGGCAAACATCATTGGTGTCGATAATTTCAAAATCGCTTTCTTTGGATCTCCCAGCAGTGTAGCTACACCCTTGTACGTCGTCTCCATGAGCATGCACCTCCAAAGATAGTTCGCTGGCAGGACGATTTTAACATCATCATTCAAAAAGTTTTTGTAGTTCAAGCTGGATAATGTGAAAAAAAGATAAAAGCGTCGGCATCTTCAACTTTGTGGCTATAAAAAATGAGCAAACTCAGTTTTGAAGAAAATAGAATTGATTTACGGCAATTCAACCGCATCAGTTTTCACAACTAATCCTGCGAGATTGGAGATCTTCATTGGTAGCATGATCATATACATTTAATTTCTAAACATGAAGTAATTACTAATTTATAAGTAGTCGATTTAACTATTATTTATAGTCTGTATTCGCATAAATAATAATCATATGTACTAATTAAATGGACATGATGTAGAATTACCAATAAGTTATGTATATATGATGTATTTATCAGCAAAGAGAATCATAACCTTTTGGAAAACTCCTCACCATCTGCTTGAAAAGTCGAAACTTGCAACCTCGCCAGAATACTAAAGGCTTCGAATTCAAAGTGTTCACAAACAAGTTGCTTATGCAATATAATGTACCTTATATTGCATATTGAAGAAAAGGTTCGATGTTGATCTACCAAAGCGAGTTGATAGTTAAGATCGCTTCGAGAAGGATTGCAAGCAAGAATGCTTTGCGGAGCGGCGTAGTGAAAATTTTGATAAAACCATCGAAGGCTTAAAGTTCATGCAAATTAAGAATTCCCAAGCCAAGCAGATTTCAAATCCTCGATCGGTTTCCTCGAGAAGTTGTTAACTACTGGATTTTCTGACACCAAAAAAGCATGAAATTTTCGACAAACCCAGGCAAAATTTCGCCGATAAAAGTTTAATGGTTCGAATCTATAGAACTATTAATATATTTGATCAATCAATATTAATAAGTACCCATTAAAGCTCAACTTTGACTTTTTAATCAATACTTAGGGTAAATTGATCTCTAAACGATAATTTAGTTATGCCATTATTTCATATTTAGGATCTAAGCATAACTTGGTTTCCTTGGACGCTCGAGGTTTTTCACTGGATTTTGAAAACGAGGTCTATTCTGACTTCGTTCCTATCAACGTCGTCGTTGTGATACTGCGTGAGGTCGAAACCGTTCAGTTCAAAACCGTGCTTGCGGTAGAACTCTATCGCTTTGAAGTTGCTGTTATGAGTGTCGAGCACTATCGCACGGAATTTCTTCTCTTTAGCTATTTCCTTTGCCTTGTTGAGTAACATCGATCCAAACCCACGATTCCTGTATTCTTCAAGAATGAACAACTCAAAAATTCTCAATCTGTTACACCAATGTTCGTAACTCAGCGTCATCCAACCTACGATTTTCCCATCTAGCTCTAGACCGTAGATCTCGCAATCTTCCATCCATGGTCTGTAGAGATATTCTCGAAACGTTTTCACAACCCTTTCATCGTTCTTTGACCTTTTCACTTTCACAACCCAACCATCTTCATCTTCTGCGACCTCCACTCTGTAGATGTCGAAGGTTTCCCAATGATACTCCAACTTGAATGACTCCCATTCTTTCTTGTTTAATTTCACGATGTTCATTCCCATTCACCTCAACTTCGAAAGCAATCAGAAACACTAATTCTTAATCTCATAACCCCTTTGTCACGAATTTTTGTTAATTGAACATTTCTGGGTGAATCGAGTTGCAAAAACTTAGAACGATTTCAACCCAAGTTGTAAGTTTATACGAAGAACTGGACGAAGTGCACGACAAACTAGCTCTCAGTTGTGATGGTTGTAGACTTTGTTGCGATACTCCTGCCTACAACATAGAAGTTTCTATGATGGAATTTTTCCCACTGGCTTGGTACTTACTCGAATCTGGACAGTTTGAACGATGGTATGAAAAATCTCAACGTGTGACACCACAAGATCGGTGTCTTTTGTTAGAGACGAACATTGCTTTCAAGCCCGAGGGTGGTTGTTCTTTCCACCGGTATAGACCTTTGATTTGCCGTTTGTTTTCTGCCAGTTTCGTTGTTCGAAAAACTCCGCAAATCCTTTCGTGCGTACTTTTGAAGGAAAAGCTACAGAATAATTTTCATCAGCTGGTCAATGCACAAGTTTATTTCGACAGATTGTACAATATCGATCCGGAATTGGCTATAAACAGATATGATATAAATACCGCGTTCCGTAAAGCACTAGAGTATGTTGGCTTGAGATTATGGTTCAATAACTCGTCGTTTCCGCTCGCTGGCTGACGAATATTCAGAATTGAAATTGATTTAACCATCAATTAGAGAGGGGACTTCACAAATGGCCCGCGATTTGACTGAGGGGAACCTCAGCAAAAATTTGTTGTATATGGCGTTACCCACCATGGGTGGCTTTGCGATCCAGATAATGTATGACATAGTCGATATGTTTTGGATTGGTAAGATTTCATCATTTGCAATGGCTGGTGTTGCTGTTTTCTCATCAATTTTTTGGCTCGCAACGGTGTTGAACGAGATCATAGGTACCGGATCGGTTTCACTGATATCTCAAGCTTACGGTGCAAAAGATTATGTTCGCGTGAATCGAACCATTGAGCAAACGATCGTGTTCAAAATTTTTGTTGCAGTCATTGCTTCTGCCTTTCTGATTGTCTTTCTGAATCCTTTGATGAGATTCTTCAGCAGAGAATCAACGGTGATATCGTCAGGCCTCGATTATGGTTATTGGCGTATATTCTTTTTACCAATCTTTTTCGCGACGTATTCTATCCACACGGCTTTGAGGACAACAGGAGAGTCTAGACTTCCAACCATCATATGGATCAGTAGCGCCGTTTTGAACATGGTTCTGGATCCGATTTTCATGTTCGAACGCGTTCCGATCGTGAATTTTAGAGGTTTGGGTCTGGGAGTCAAAGGCGCCGCGATAGCTACTGTTCTATCAACATGTGTTGCTTTCCTTTGGGGAATGGCAATCCTAATTCGCGGGCACGGTGTTGTCAAGATAAAGATTTCTGGACTTTTGAGACTAGATTGGGCCATCGATAAAAAGTTGATAACCATAGGCTTGCCAACGGGCCTCGAGATGTTCTTGAGGAACCTTTCTTGGATGATCATGATGAAGTTTTTCAGCATGTATGGTTCAACGGTGCTCGCTGCTATAGGTGTTGTCGATCGGATGATGGGTTTGGCCTTCGTTCCACTGTTTGGATTCTCTATAGGGGCGAGCACGATCGTCGGCCAATGCTTGGGTGCGAACAAGATTGACAGGGCGGAAAGAACGGTCATGTTATCCGCAATTTACAGTTCTTTGTTCGTCTCGGCATTCGTGATCTTGGCAAACACATTTCCCGACATGATAATCAAGCTCTTCACCAGTGACGTGGAAGTCGTGAGAGAAGGGATGTTGGCTATTCGTATAGGGTCTTGGGCAATACTACTGGCCGGTTTTTCCGTTTCTATCATGAGTGCTTTCTTTGGATCTGGATACACCAAAGCTGCTATGTTTTCGAGTATTGTGGGCAGATGGTTCGTGCAAGTGCCTTACGCATTAGTGGTGGTATACGTGTTCAAACTCTCTGGGAAATTTCTCTGGTTTTCCTTTCTCGCAGCTGAGTTAGGAGAAGTCCTTTACGCTTCCATTGTTTTTTTCAAAGGTAAATGGAAGACATACAGGGTCGTATGATAAAATAAAGTCGGCAATGGAGTCCGCCGTCAATTGCCCGAAGGGGCTGATGACTCCTACCCAAAAGGGTAGGAGTTTTTGTTTAGGTGAGGATCGATGGACCTTGTGGGGATCAGTTTGAAAGATGCTATACTCGAATTTCAATTCACATGTCCAATATGTTCACTTGTGAAGAAAGCTGTGGACTCAAGCATAGACACTTTCTTCTATGAACTTGTCAACGATGTTGGACTGAGATCTGAACTACGCTCGAAAAGGTTGTGTCAAGCGCACGTTCAAAGGATCGAATCTTACCTTAGTCGTCATATGGAATTGAGCTTCATGAGTTTGGCGATCGTCTACGCAGACTTACTCGATCACCTAGCCAAGCTCACCGAAAAAAGTTCCAAATCTGTACAAGATGGGATTTGTTTGTTTTGTGAAAAAGAGAGAACCTTCGAGATGGTATATCTCCAATGTTTCATAGAAAATATCCGAGACGTTTTTGATCTCTACAGTTCTTCAGAATCCGTCCTTTGCTTCGATCATTACATTTTTTTGTCGTCAAAGCTCAAAGATCCCTTGAGGAACGAACTTAAGCATGTGCAGCTTCTAAAATATCAACGTTTGATGAATCTGCTCACTTCTTACATTAATAAGCATGATTACAAAAATAGGGAGAATTTCACGGAGGAAGAAATATTAGCACGAAAAACTGCTGGGAATTTGATAGCAAAAAAGTGCCATTTTTGGAGGCGTTCAGGATGAATTCAGTCTCAGATTTTGCGAACCGTGTGTTGGACAACGTTTGTCGTGTAATCGTTGGGAAAAGGAACATCGTTGAAAAGATGTTGGCTGCTTTTTTGAGCTCATCTCACGTGCTGATAAACGATGTACCGGGTGTTGGAAAAACTATGCTGGCCAGATCCTTTGCAATATCTCTAGGACTGAGTTTCAGTAGAATTCAGTGCACACCGGATTTAACACCTTCCGATATCACAGGATTCAGCGTCCTTGACCCGAGAACTGGTTCCTTCAGCTTCAAAAAGGGTCCCATTTTCACCGATGTGCTGTTGGTAGATGAGGTGAACAGGGCCACTCCGAGAACGCAGTCTGCTCTTTTACAAGCGATGGCCGAAAAACAGGTGACGATCGATGGTACAACGTATCATTTGAATGAGCATTTCTTCGTCATAGCGACACAAAACCCCGTGGAATTCGAAGGAACTTTTCCGTTGCCAGAGGCACAACTCGACCGATTCGCCCTGTGTTTGAACCTGGGTTATCTAGAAAAAGAGCAGGAAATAGATCTACTCAAGAGATTACAGAAATCTCATCCTATCGAATCGCTTAAAGCTGTGTCTGAACCAAGCGAGTTGACTTGGATGAAAGAGCTCGTCAAGGAAGTGTATGTGGATGAGTCCATCATGGACTATGCAGTCAGACTGGTCGCACGGACAAGATGTCATCCAGATGTGGCGCTCGGTGCCAGTCCTAGGGGTAGTATCGCTTTAATCCATCTTTCTCGTGCTTTAGCGATTATAAAGGGTAGAAATTTTGTCCTACCAGACGATGTAAAATCAATCGCTGTGGATACTTTGGCTCACAGATTGGTGCTAAAACCTGAAGCTCTGTTGATGCGTAAAACGAAGCAAGCAATCGTTGAAGAAATACTTGAGACTGAGGAGGCACCAATAAAGTAGTGAGACTCAAGTTGAACTCCCTCACTTCGAACGTTCAACCTTTGATTCTTCTTTCTGCGACAGCTGTCGTCTGGCTAGTTCTCGATGTGATGGTTTTCAGCGTTCTGTTCGGCGTCGTTTGTCTTTTTTTATGGTTGAACTATCTTAATGTGAAAAGAAACATTTCGAAGCTTGAAGTGTACAGAAGATGTTCAACGGAAAGGGTATTCGTTGGTGACGAAGTTTGGATTCACCATTCGATTCACTCTCCGGAAGGACGGATCTTGGTTACACTCATGGGGCAAATACAGGTTGGTCGTTCTCTCACGTACAACCTCTTCGAAAAGAACGTGACCCTCAACACAGAGCCTGTTACACTGGACGTGAGGACGTCCTTCCCAACGAAGGGAAAAAAAGTGTTGTGCGATCTGGTGTGTTATTATGAACATCCTTTTGAACTTTTCAGAATATGGGCTAAATTCAACGCACCACAGGAAATACTCGTTCTTCCAAGATTGATGCCTCTAGAGTTTTTCCCTGCGAGATTGAGAGAACCTATACCGGGAAGAAGGTCAGATTTCAAATTGTTCGAGGATCCTTTGAGAATACGAGGATTGAGAGCATATTCGAACGATCCTATAAAAAAGATTCATTGGAAAGCCTCAGCAAAGTTTGGAAAATTGCTGGTCAAAGAATATGAACCCACTGCTGCGAGCAAAACTTTTGTCTTCGTTGATTTGAACATGTCCAAGGAAATTTTCGCGAAGAACGTGTGGGCTCAGATCAGAATTAACTATGAGGAGGAAGTCGTGCATGCTGCGACAGCCATTTTATATTGGCTCTCTCAGAGTAACGATGCTATGAACGTGACCGTTGTGGGAAAGCAAGTCCTAGAAATGGATTGGGCTTCGAAAGATGGTTGGGTCCGAGCCGTTGAGATGCTCGCGCTGGCTGAAGGTGACGAGGATGGCCCTCAGTTGACCGATGTACTGTTTTCGCAAATACCTAAATTGACGTTTTCTTCGACAGTGGTAGTTCTCTCCATGTTCTTGACTGATTCTATCTTACCAGTACTGCTGAAAGCAAAAGCGCGGTGTGCTCGGCTCATGGTTTTTCTTTTGCCTTACGGTTTCAGAGATCCTCGTTATAGACCCACGAGGACTTACGAAATGTATCCACTGGACATGGTGAAACTGCATGAAAAAGCAAAGTTGTTGGAACAAGAACAAGTGATCGTGAGAATCGTAAAACCAAATCAAACCTTGCAGGAGGTTTTCTATGAGATCGACAAGATTCACTGATTGGTTCTTAACTGTGATCTGTGCAATTCTGACTTTACCGATGCTTGGGCAGGATAAACCATTGTGGCTTTACATAGCGATACCCGCTTCGGTTTTCTTCACATGTATGATGTTTGATCACAAGCCGAGCTGCTCAAAACCTCTGTTTTCTTTAATAACGTTTTTTTCGAGTTGGATCACATTTTACTGGATTTCAAGGAGCAGTTTACAATCTTTCCTCACCAGTCTGGGTATAGGAGTGATGATGAACGCTCTCAAGAGTCGAAGCATGTCGATTTGGATTTTCGTCATCGTTCTGGGGACATGTTTGAGTTTTTCTCAATGGATAGGAAAAGTCCAAGCGATTGTGACTTTTCTGATCGTGGTATTTTCTATCCTCTGGATCAAAGTCCGCGTCAACAAAAAAATACTCATATTCTTTTTAATCTTTTCATCGCTGACCTCACTTGTCTTACTGAACTTTAGATTTTCTCCAATGCAGTACGTATTGAAATTGTTCCCTAAAGGTACTCCGCAGAAGGAACTGGTGACAGTTCAAATTGAGCCAGCAGAGAAGCACAATGCAAAAATCGAGCAAACGCAAAAAAGTGCCTCAATGGACCTTGGCTCGATTTTGGAGAAGATTTTCTTTCCTATTATGTTGATTCTTTTCGGGATTTTCCTGTTCACACTCAGCTTCAAAATGTTCAAAGTTAAGGGAACTTTGGTTCTTCTAACGCTGGGTGCCGTGAGCTTTTCTCTGATCATGTCAGTGCTTTCGCTGGTTTTCTCGTTAATCAAACCGCAGATGGATTCTAGTCTTGTTCAAAAAATCGAGGTCGAATCGGTTCAGCAAAATTCACAACAGAATGTCCAGTTCGTCGAGTCTACGCCAACTGCGACGAGCGAATCAAAACGTAATGTAATTGGAATTGCAAATTTTTTGAATTGGTCTTCACTCGTTTTATTGATTCTCAGTGGTTTTTTCATGATCTACTTGACCTTTTATATAACTACGAACGTACGTGCTCCTGTGGAATCGAAAAAGCCGATGCACACAGGAGTGAATGAAGTGACGTCTCATGAGAGCCTTCTCAAATACGAAGTGTCTGAACACTTCGTCAAAGAAGCATATTGGTGGCTTAGAAGAAAATATTTTCCAAATCTGCATCATTTGACTCCGTACGAGGTTTTAAACTTGAAAGATCCGTTCGAGGCGTTCAAGAGATTAACAGATGTGTATGTGACTTTGAAATACGCGGGCAAAAAATTACGATCCGAAGAGATCCAAAATTTTTATACTGATTTTCTGGAAACTTGCAACTTTCTAGAGAAAGATCTCCCACAGAGATCGACTTGAATTCACTAAAAATCCCGAGGTTCCAACCCAAACTTCATTTGAATGTAGAGCCCAAAGAGCAAAGGAAACGTGAAAAGATTAAAATCTAATCGTTGTATGATTATCGGCCGCTTCTATAGCTTTCAACGCGATGTACGTTGCATAAATGGACTGTTGCTCACTCACCATACACTCGTTTTTGCCAAGCACACAGTTCAAAAAATCTTTGAATATACGGCCACCTTCTGTGAGTGGTACGAAACGTGTCCCATCTTCATCGATGAGTTTCACTCTTCCTTCCGCAACCTCAAGAACACCTTTTGTACCCACGATCCTCAACCTGTCATCATCGTGTGTTTCTGCACCTTCTGGACGCAAATAGTCCACCGAAACGGTTGCGATCACTTCCTGCTCGAGCTCGAACAAGCATGCGCCTGTGACCTCAAGCTCGGCGTGGTTTCGATTCGCCATTCGAGAGTGGAGTGCACATACACTCACGAAACGTTTGTTCGATATCCAATGGATCCAGTCTATCGCGTGTATGCCAACCCAGGCGAGAGTTCCTCCAAATGTTTCTCTTTTTCTGAAAAAAGCGGGCCTCTCACCGAGCTTGTAAGATTTTTGAGCGTTCATGAGCCTTATATCACCGATCGCACCAGACTCAACAATGTGTTTTGCTGTGAGAAACCAAGCTTTATATCTTAAACCAAACATCGCTGCGAAACGAACTTCTTTTTTTAACAGTGAATGCAATTCTTGGATCCGCTCAAGATCTTTGAGGTTAGTTGCGATGGGTTTCTCAACGAAAGCGTGTATGCCCATTTGCAACACTTCTTGCAGGATTCTACCGTTCATGTAAAAGTGAGTGTTTATGACCACCACGTCCGGTTTCTCCAATCTCAGCATTTCTGAGTAATTTTCGTACACACGTGGCTTCAATGAGAGCCTTTCGAGTTTGAAGAGTAAGTGCGAGACATCTTCATTCAAAACACCAGGTGCAATCGCTGAAATTTCAAAATCTTCACTCAGTTCTTCCAATACGTATCCATAGTGACCACTCGCACCGATGATGCACACTTTTAACAAGATTCAAACACCCCACCACATTGCCCTGAATTAACTTTCTTACTCGCCCTGGCCCAGGGTAGATTCAGCTCACTTGGAAGTTTTCCTTGGTTGAAACACTCTCTGATCCATTTTGAAAGGTCCTCGATCCAAACCAAGGGCGGGTCGCCCTCAATTCGTTTCAAATTTTTTGGAAAATCAACAACCTCAGAAGAAAGATGTGCACAATTCACAGTTAAAGTGAGACTGAGAGCAGATTCCAAAGTGCAGTAAGTTTTTTTCTCACCTTTCAGAAGATCTACAACGTCCCATAGCTTTTTCATACTACCGTGATTGACTGCCCCGTAAATTTCTTTCGTTCCGTTCCGATGAACGACGAGAAGGCTATCCGTACTGTCCAAAAAATCTGGATGGTTGAAGTATACGATTGCTTGAGAGAATTCAAGTTCGAACATCGGTCCCATCTTTTCTTTAACAGCATGAGACGCGAAGAAGAGTATCTCGACATCCTTCGTGCTAATCCTCATCGCGCAGGTGTCGAAACTCTCTATCTGATTCGCCCTATAAAGTTCTGCCTCAACGAAATCGGGATATGCGCTGTTCAACATATCTTGGCCAAGCAGGAAAAGCATGAAATGTAGAAAGTGTGCTGTGGCGTTTGAGGCAACACTGTCCAGTACCCATTGACCGTTGATTTTGAGTTTTCCTGCCCAGAGAGATCTATTGTAGTAAGCGGTGTTCCTCGGCCAGAGTACCAAACATTTGAATCTTTTTGCTGCACCGAATTTTCCAGACAGGATATCTTCTTTCAACCGTTGAACGGCTGGATCATAGCACCACTGAAAACCAACAGCTACGGTGCGTTTCCAATAGTTTCTCACTCGGATCATCTCTTTAACTTGCTCAACAGTTGGTGCGGCAGGTTTTTCGCAAAGAACATGACTTCCATGTTGAACAGCATAACAAGTTTGCTCACAATGCAAGTGTATTGGTGTTGAAATCACAGCAAGATCGGCATTCATATGTGAGTAGAACTGTTCCAACGTCTCAAAGATTGGAATTTTCGCTTCGATAAGTTGCGCGTAAATTTCACTCTTGGTGGCGTATGGGTCTACAACAGCTACGAGAAGGGTATTGTGCAGATGACTTTCTCTCAGTAAATACTCTGCGTATTTTTTACCGTAGCCACCTGACCCGACGAGAACAACTTTAATCGTGTGCATCTCAATACTTCAGCCCTCCTGCGGTGATACCGCGCATGAAGAACTTCTGGAACACCAAGAAAATGATCAGAGTTGGTATGATCGATACGGTTGAAAACGCCAAAATTGTGTTCCATGGTACTCCACCGTACTCTCCCTGGATGACCGCGAGCGCGAGTTGCAAAGTGTACAACTTCCTTCTGTTGACAACGATCAATGGCAGAATAAAGTCGTTCCATCGCCAGGTGAAAGAGAATATGGCTAAAGCTGCTATGAGTGGTTTTGATAAGGGAAAAACGATTTTCCAGAATATTGCCCATTCACTAGCACCATCGATTTTCGCACTCTCAAGGAATTCATCTGGAATATCCTTCATGTACTGAATAGCTGTGAACATACCAGTCGGTGTGTATACAGCGGGGAGTATAAGACCCCAGAGATTATTTATCAATCCTAATCTCCTTATGATTACAAACAATGGAACCATTATCACCTGCGCAGTTACGAAAAGTGTCATGACGACCAACCTGTTGAGAGCAATTTTACCGATGAAAGTTCCTTTTGCAAGACCATATCCTCCCATCACGTTGATCAAAACAGTTATCACTGTCGCAACACAAGCGACGAACAAAGTGTTTTTCAAATAGGTCGACATATCTTGTTTTTGTAGAGCTTCTTTGTATCCCTGAATTGTCGGCTTTTCAGGGAAGATGGTTGGGGGATAGGAATAGATCTCTTTCAGTCCCTTGAAAGAGGAAGCGATCGAGTAATACACCGGTAACATGTAAAAGATCAACATTGTGAAGAGAAAGATCCATTTTATGTATTTCGCCATCGCTTTCCCTCCCATTCAACGTTCCCGCACGCGTAGAGTGACCATGGCTATGGCAAATGAGATCAACAAGAAAACGATCGACATCGCATATGCGTATCCTATACGCCATTGGGTGAACGCGGTGTTGTATATGTAGAGGGGTGTGACCATCGTCGAATAGCCTGGTCCTCCACCAGTTAGAACATAGATTCCCGCAAAGTCTCTGAATACGTGTGCAATATCCGTCGTTAAAACTAGCAGGTTCGTGTTCTTCAACAGTGGGAACGTGACGTACCAGAACATTTGCCATCTGTTCGCACCATCCACCTTTGCGGCTTCGTGCAATTCCTCAGGAATGGATTGCAATCCTGTGATGAACATCATCATCAAAAGTCCGGTCATACCCCATGTGCGCAGCAGAGCGATCGCAATCAATGCAGCAGTTGGTTTGAGTAACCAAGGAACCGGATTGAAACCTACAGATTTCAAAACGTGGTTCAATAAACCTAGATCGTATGACAAGAGCCATTTCCACATGGTTGTCCCTGCGACGGCAGGCATCATGTAAGGCCAGTAAAACAAAGCTCTCAGAATTTTCGAGGAGGTGGTTTCTTTGTACAAACACACTGCGAGCGCCAGTGATATGAAGAACGTCATCGGTACAGTCAGTATCAAAAGTTTGATGGATACCCACACCGAGTTCCAAAACCATTTGTCTTCAAACAGTCTGGCGAAATTCGACCAACCCACAAAACGCGGAGGAGAAAGAAGGTCCCAGTTGGAAAAACTCATCACAAAAACGCTGAATATCGGCAGCAAAACGAATATAGACAAAAATATCAACGCTGGTATCGTAAAAATGAATCTACTACTCACTACCTTGTTCATTTCAATCCACCTTCAATCTGCATAAATTCAACATAAGGGGGGTACCACAGTGGTACCCCCCTCTTCATTTCATTTCTTTCCGCCAAGCTCTGCGACAAGTTTATCGTATTCTCTTCTTAAACTCTTGATGGCCTCATCTAGATTGATCTGACCAGATATCACTGCGGATATTTGATTCACTATAGGCGTCTGCAATCTTGAATAAATGGTCGAGTTACGCACATTGACCACCCAGCGTGGTGTAACCTCGGCCAGCCTTCCACAAACTGCTTGCACTTGGTTCATGATATCTCGGTCATAGGCAACGTTGTGCTCTTTGTACGCAGACATATGGTATGTCTTTTTGAGATAGATATCGTAACCGAGTCCTTTCCACCCTACCCAGAGTGCAAACTTGGCAGCTGCCTCTTCCCTATCTTTCTTTCCTGTCTTGAAAGCTCCGAAGAATCTTCCTCCTTCACAGCTCAGCCATTCAACATCTTTTGGTAAGTATGCAGGTACAAAGTTCTTCTCAACCTTGAGTAAATCGAGCGTGCTCCAGCTTCCAGCCCACAATACAGCGGTCAATCCACCCGTGAAAGCCATGTTTGGATCTTGGGCAGCTATCCATTCTGCAGGTACCATGAGGTTATTTTTGAAGAGGTTCACAAATTCTTCGAGCGTTTTCTTTGCCCTCGGATCTTTATCCAATGTGAAGTCTAAGTTCTCATCGAGGATCTTGACACCTCTGATGCCCAGATAGTTGAACAGCCTCTCGGCAGTTCTCTGCATGGACATGGCGTAAGGCAAGTTGTTCGCTTCTTTTACTTTCTTCAATACGTCGACGAACTCTTCCCAAGTCCAAGGATCTGACCTTCCTCCGAACGGTGGGAAGGGAATCCTCGCCTTTTTGAAATAATCGGCGTTCACCCATAGACACTGCATGGTGAAGTGTAAAGGAACGTACCTGATTTCTCCTTTCGTATCAACGACTCTGACTGCTGCCACATCGTACATAGCTTTCAAGAACTGCTCCGGTTTTATACCTAGATACTTCTCGATGTACGGCCTAAAGTCAATCATGTACTGCATATAACCGGGTGCGAATGGATACGTGATCGTTACAAGATCTGGTAGATCACCACTCACAATGCCTAACCTCACCTTTTGCTCGTACTGTGCGTATGGAACGTCGACTAGCTCGAAGTCAACGTCAGGGTTCTGCTTTTTGTATTCGGCAATGGCTGCTTCGAGTCCTTCTCTCTCAGTTCCTCCCCCGCACCAAACGACCAATGTGATCTTCGCGGCGAGGACACTGCTAATCAACGCTACCAACAGTGAGAGTGAAACCCACTTTACCCACTTCATGACTACTCCCCCTTTCAGTGAAATATCCGTAAAAAATTTTATCAAAAACCATTTATTGTTTCAACTTTCAACACATCTAATCTAAAAAACGAAACATTCATTTTGATCCTGATGTATTGCAAAAAATTTTTCTCTAGCTCTAAGGTTATCGACGATTTCCATAGTTTTCTGATTGAATTGAAAATGAACGCAATTTGAGTACAATCATAATTAGCTTTGGGGGTGAACGTGTTGAAGTTCGCAAACTGTAAGACGGTGAAGTGTTCGCTACCGATGTTCTTGATCGGTGGTGAAAGTGGTGTGTTGTTCATCCACGGTTTCACAGGATCACCCCACGATTTTGAGTATATGGCGAGAAAAGTTCACGAAGCTGGTTTCACAGTTTCAGTACCGAGACTTCCCGGTCATGGTACCTGTGGGGAAGATTTTTTGAAAACCACCGCGAACGATTGGTTACGGAGGTCTTTCGATGCTTACTACGATTTGAAAACCGTGTGTGAGGATGTGCACATCGTTGGGCTTTCCATGGGTGGTGTCATAGCGCTGATCATGGCTTCGATTTTGAAGCCGAAAAAGCTTGTCACACTTGCCGCCGCAACACACCTCAGAGACGATCGAATCAAAATTGCGTGGCTTGTTAGTTTATTCAAGAAGAAAATTCCAAAAGATAGCTCACAGGTCTACAACGATCCAGATTATGAATTTCTCAATAAAGAATATTGGTCTTTCAATTGGCCCAAACAGGCATCAGAACTTTACAAACTCATCAAAACGGCGAGAAAGAGCGTTGGTCAGATCGTTTCAAATACACTCGTGATTGCAGCCCGTAACGACAATTTAGTTCCACTTAAGGCCGCACAATTCATATACGACAATGTACGTTCTGAGAAGAAAAAGCTTTTGATCTTTGAACAATCTGGTCATGTTTTGAGCAACGATGTAGAAAAAGAGGCCGTAACTGAAGCGGTCATAGACTGGTTGAAAGGCTGAGAACAAAAATGAGTCTAAAAGTGATCTTGTCAGGATTCTGTGTTTCACTGATATTTGGCCTTTCTTTTCTCTTCACAAAGAATGCTCTCGACTACGTTGAACCACTGACATTTCTTTCCTATCGTTTTTTCGTAGGAAGCCTTTTCTTTTTGCTTCTCGCATTGACTCGGGTGATAAAGTTAGAGAGAAGACCGTACTGGAAACTGTGGAAATTAGTCATTTTTCAGCCGATCTTGTACTTCCTTTTTGAAACATTCGGGCTTCAAAAGATCAGCTCTGCTGAAGCTGGCATGATAGTTGCGTTGATACCGATTGTGGTCAACGTATTTGCAGCTTTCCTTCTGAAGGAAAAAGGCGATCTGTTCCACTACATTTTGGTGATAAACGGTTTCGTTGGAAGTATTCTCATTGTCGGTTTCAACATATCGGCTCAGAATTTCACTGGAAAATTGTTCATGCTCTTCGCAGTCCTGTCCGCAGCTTTGTACAATATAAGCGCGAGAAAGCTTTCGAAAGAGTTCTCACCTTATGAAATCACCTTTTTCATGATGATCTCAGGTTTCATATTTTTCAGTTTAATGAGCTTGGTGAGTGAGCGATTCAGAATCGTGCTCAACGTGAGTACGGTATTTGGAGCTCTCTACCTCGGTGTTTTTTCCTCTGCTGTTGCGTTTTTCCTGTTGAACTACATGGTGAAACACGCATCTCCAATTTTGACAAGTTTATTTTCGAACTTTACAAGCGTGGTCGCACTGGTTGCTGGTATGTTTTTTCGAAGCGAGAGCGTTGAAATTCGACAGATATTCGGAATATGTATCGTTCTGATCTCGTTGTTTTTGATAGCTTATAGAAAGAGAGGAACTATCCACAGATGATTCATGGCGTGATAGGTTTGGGATACACAGCGACGCTACCATCTCTTTCGAAAATCACTGCGATATAAATTTTGTTGGCTTCATTCTTCAAAGTGATTATAGGTAGAGAATAGATACTTCTCTTCTGCTGAGCTGGATTGATGAAAAGAAGGTTGATGAGATAAACTCTATCCACAACATCTGGTTTGAGTCCCAAGTCAAATGAATAAATTGGAGTTGCAGCTTTCGTCTCGTACACGGACAATAATTGCACTTGATTGCCCAAGGAAGACAAAGTGGTTCTGAGTTGTGCCAACAGATTACTCTTTGCTGTGAGTATGGCTTGTTCGGAGCTAAAGGTTTTTACATAACCATCCAAGGCTGTTGGCGAAATTGTCACAAAATTTTGAAGAGCGCTGACAAGTTCTTGAACCAATTTGTCGAACGTCGGTTTTTGCTCTTGAGTTTGTTGCGCACATGCGAAGAGTAAGAGAATTAAACCAATAGAAACAAAAGACAGGATCCACTTTTTCACGCAGAACACCTCCAATAAATTTTTTCTACAAAAAACTATACTATATCCAACCACAAACGGGAAGGGAGAAATTTTCACATGGTCTTACACGTGGAGCTTTTGGGGAAAGATCTTCTTTTAACACCTCATGCGTACGAAAGGATGATCGAAAGGGGCATCAGCCTTGAAGAACTCATGAACGTTCTCTCATCGAAAGACTCATACGCTTTCATTCAAAAAAATGGAAGAATCAGAATAGGGAACGATTACATGGAAGCTGTTCTTCAACTTTCTGGATCTGTTTTGTATCTTGTCACCGTTGTGAAGAAAAAGTCTAAGTAAACAAGATGATTCTAGCGAGTTCAGAGTTTTGAACAAAAAGGTGCGGCTTAAGCCGCACCTTTTCATTCAAACCAAGCATATTTGAGGATGACAAATTCAGTTGGCAAGAGCCAGACGTTCTTCAAATCTTTTCTGTGTGCAACGATGTTCGTCATGTTGTAGAGGAAAATCCATGGAGCGTCTTGTACGATTATCTTCTGCGCTTCGGCGTAGTATTGTAACAACTTGTTCTTATCCAGTTCATAGGCAATTTTATTTATAAGCTCATCCACCTTTGGATTGCTATAGAAAGCGTTGTTGTCGCCCGTTCCACTCGGCTTGATGTTCTCAGAATGGAACAGAGGATACAACACCCAATGACCTTCAGCGGTTGAAGGAGCCCAACCGAGGAGGAAAAGTTCATAATCCCAATCTTGTGGGTTGGGAGATGAAAGTTTGTTGAGGTAGCTTGCCCACTCCATGGGTTTGACATCGACGGTGACGCCTATTTCTTTTAACATGCCTTGGACGGCTACAGCAACTTCATAATCGTTGAGATATCTTCCTTTCGGTGTGAGCAATTCAAGCTTGAGATTTTCATACCCTGCTTCTTTCAACAACTGCTTTGCTTTCGCCGGATCGTACGGATAACCCCCTGTGGAGTGATAGCCAAAAGTGTATTTTGCAAGGGGCGAATCAGAAGGTATTGCGAAATTCCTCATGATGGTGGTGCAAAGTTTTTGTTTATCTATGGCGTAGTTCAAAGCCTGTCTGATCCTCACATCGTTCAACGGAGGTTTCCTCGTGTTGAATCCTATGTATATGACTCGCAGGCCAGGTTCGACCCGAACCACGAGTCGCTCATCTTTCTGCAACACAGATACTAGAGCAGGTGGTGGGTTGAACATGACATCCACATCACCGGCTCTCAACTGGTTGACCCTCGTCACATCTTCCGGTACTACGGTGAAAACTATCCCGTCCAAGTAAGGCTGCCCTTGTCTCCAATAGTTGGGGTTCTTCACCAACTCGATCCTCTCACCAGCTTTCCATTCTTTGAACATGAAAGGACCTGTGCCGACAGGATTTCGACCCAACTTTGCAGGATCATCACCGTAAGTGTCGAGTGCCTTTGGGGAAACTATCAAAGCACCTTCGTGCGCTAGTCTGTTCAGGAACGGAGAATAAGGCTTTTCCAAAATGAATTTCACAGTGTAGTCATCGACAATTTGAACCTCCTTCACAATGCCTTTGAACAGACCAGTCCTTCTGAGAGATTTCGTGAGCACATAGTCGTAGTATTTTTTCACAGCTTGTGCGTTGAAATCTGATCCATCGTGGAACTTGATACCTTTTCTCAAATAAAACGTATAAACAGTGCCATCCTGTGAAATCTCCCATCTTTCCGCCAAAGCTGGGTTGATGTTCAACTTCTCGTCGAACTCAACCAAACCTTCGAAGATATGACGACAAACGGTTCCACTTATGTTGTCCGTTTGGTTGGCTGGAAGCAGTGAAACGGCATCAGAACCAAGAACGTAACGAACGACTCCTCCATACTTTGCTGAGAACGAAAGCGCGGCGATCAAAATCGCTAAAATCAATACGACTTTCTTCACGAGTGCTCACCTCCTTGGTGGTTCAATCATTGTTTTTATTGTACCATATTCGTACGCTTCAAAATGAACGATTGTCCGTCTTACGGATGGTTTCGATCAACTTGATCACGTGTGAATTTTCCCTAACGTCGTGCACTCTGATCACGTCAACGCCGTTCAGAACACAGTAGGCCGTGACAGCGAGGGTTCCATAGAGCCTTTCTTCTGGGGGTACATCGCCTAAAACTTTCCCTATGAAAGATTTCCTAGAAGCACCGATCAAAACGGGTCTTTTAAGACTTTTGAACTCTGAAATGCGCTTTATGATCTCCAAATTGTCCTCGAGCCTTTTCCCAAAGCCTATACCAGGATCTATCATGATCCTGTCATCGATGCCTGATTCGCTGAGAAACTCGATTCGTTCTTTGAGGAAATACAAGATCTCTTTCACAACGTCATCGTAGTGTGGATTTTCTTGCATTGTTTTTGGTTCACCTTTCATGTGCATCAGAACAACCGCAGGTTTATACTTTTTCAAGACTTCTACCATGTTTGGATCGAACCTCAAGGCGCTTACGTCGTTCACTATCTCGGCACCTACTTTGATCGATTCTTCTGCAACTTTCGCCTTGTAAGTATCTACTGACACCACGACATCGAAATTCTTTTTCACTAGCTCTACAGCAGGAACGACTCTGCTCATTTCTTCTTCCTCAGTCACTCTATCCGATCCCGGTCTGGTCGATTCACCACCTATATCGATTATGTCGACACCTTCTCTGATCATTTGAGCGACGCGATCCAGCAACTTATCTTTTTCAACACGGCTCGCGGCATAGAAGGAATCTGGTGTGACGTTTATCACACCCATGATCAGGGTTCTATCGAAGTACAGCTTTCTACCAGAAGGAAGATTCATACAGCGAATAACTTCACCAAAGAGACAATCTTCGATGTCTTTCGCAATTTTGTCGAGTTCCCAATAGTGCATCATGGAGAGTTTCTCAATGAGCTTTCTGTGTTGAGCGAGTGTTCCCATCGTGAGCACGTGAGTACGATCCACTCTGTGTGTGATCGCTTGCCTGTGGACGGCGGCATCACCTCCGGCTGCGAGCATTTCTTGTTTTATCACATTCGCGGCGATCACAGGTACATCGTAAATGAGCAGACTGACAAACTCTCCCTTGTTTTTGAATATCACAACCGATGCTGGATCGACACCGACCCTCGATAGATGTTCGATCGGATTGTTAACTTTCGTTACGAGGAAGTTCATCTCTATATCCCTCCAACAGATGTTCGATCTGCAAGAAAGAATTCCTCATAATTCTCGCCGTGGCTCCCCAGACGACGAGATCACCGAACTTGAACCGAAAGGTCTTTCCTCCCTTCGGAAGAACAATTTCTTCACAATGATTTTCTTCGAACAGCTTCAATTCAATGAAATAGATATCTTCCACTTCGTTCCTGTTCAGCCGAAAATGTGGTAGTTCGATCTTGACGAGGAAAGGTTGCATATACAAGTTGGATTTCGCAGTCACGGTTGGGCTGAGCTTGCCAAGTAACTTACAATTTTGCTTTAAAACTCCAACCTCTTCTTCAAGCTCACGGAACAAGGCATCCACCATCGATTCATTCTCTTCCACTATACCTCCAGGGAAAGCGACTTGATTTGGATGTCGTTTCAACCTGCGCGCTCTCCTTATTAGAACAACGTATGGACTACCAAAAAGATGTACGATTGGAACTGCAACCACGGATAGCAAGAACGATCACCAAACTTTTATATTATTATAGAGCTGAGTGCTGGTTCTACTCATTCTGGAGTATCATGTTATATCGATGAGAAGAGAGCTTTTTTTATTCGACGATTTTTATCGAGCAAGTTTTGGTACCATCATAGGGATCGATGAAGCTGGCAGAGGTTGTTTGGCAGGACCAGTCGTGGCAGCGGCCGTTATTCTGTTGGAGCCCGTCGATGTGTACGATTCGAAAAAATTGACGCCTAAGCAGAGAGAAATCCTTTTTATGAGGATACAAACATGTGCAAAAGTGGGTGTTGGAATAGCAACACCAGAGGAGATAGACGTGTACAATATTTTGAACGCAACAAAGGTGGCTATGAATCGAGCGCTTGAGAATCTCAATTGTCCAAGCGGCTTCGTTTTAGTGGATGGAAAATCTTTAAAGCTTTCTCAACAAGGTGTGTGCGTCGTCAAAGGTGATATGAAAAGCGCCTCTATTGCAGCAGCATCTATAGTCGCGAAAGTGACGAGAGATCGATTGATGGAACAATTCGACAAGCAATATCCAAACTACGGGTTTACAAGGCACAAGGGTTATTCGACAAAAGAACACCTCAAAAGCCTTCATCGTTATGGCCCTACTTCTTTCCACAGGCTCACTTTCAAACCCGTTTTGAACTTACTCAATGAGCGCTTACTTGCAGAGATCGTCGAGAAAGATACGGAACGTTTCCGAATAGTTCTTCAAAAATTGAAGCAAATCGTTGCTAGTTAAGACATTCTGGGTTGATCGTTCGTTGATATCGATGAAAAGTTTCTGTTACTTACTTCTACTGTTTTGTTCTGCGTAGCTTTTTATATTCTTCACGCATTTGAAAATTGACCCTGCATAAAATAATGGCATATGAAACTTTCTGGGGGGATCAAAATGAGAGCTGAAGACATTTTGAAGATCGTTGAGGAGGAGAACATCCAATTCATAAGGCTTCAGTTCTCGGATATCAACGGTAACATCAAGAACGTGGAGATACCTTCTCAAGAACTCCCAAGAGCTTTCGAAAGAGGTATCATGTTTGACGGATCATCCATCGAAGGTTTCGTGAGGATTGAAGAATCTGATATGTATTTAAAACCTGACCTCGACACTTTTTCAATTCTACCTTGGACTACCAACGGTATCAAGAGCGCCAGGCTCATCTGTGATGTTTACAAACCGAACGGCACGCCGTTCGAGGGGGATCCACGCTACAGATTGAAGCTCGTTGTCGAAAAAGCTAGGAGAATGGGTTTTGAGCCTTACGCAGGTCCCGAGCTAGAATTCTTCGTTCTGCCCAGAGATCCAAAAGGTTTCCCAGTCGCCGAGTTACTCGATAAGGGTAGCTATTTTGATCTTCTACCACTCAATGAAGTAGAATCTTTGAGAAGTGAAGCTGCAGTTGCGCTCCGCACAATGGGAATAGAAGTTGAGGCTTCTCACCACGAAGTTTCTCCGTCTCAGCATGAAGTTGACTTTCGATATGGCGAGCTCGTGAAGACTGCCGACAACGCACAAACTGTAAAGCTCGTCTTGAAAACGATCGCCATCAAGCACAATTTGCACGTTACGTTCATGCCAAAGCCTTTCTTCGGTATCAACGGATCAGGTATGCACACTCATTTGAGCCTTTTCAAAAATGGAGAGAACGCATTCTATGATCCAAACGCTTCTGACGGGCTTTCGAAAATACTCTACCATTTCGTCGGGGGACTTCTCGCTCATGCAAAGGAGATCACGGCTGTCACAAACCCAACGGTGAACAGCTACAAAAGACTCGTACCAGGTTACGAGGCGCCTGTGAACATCGCTTGGTCGAAGGCTAATAGAAGTGCCCTCATAAGGGTCCCAGCTGCCAGGGGCAAATCGACGAGAATAGAATACAGAGCACCAGATCCAAGTTGTAATGCATATCTGGCTCTAGCAGTGATCGTTGCAGCAGGTCTCGATGGCATCGAGAAAGGTATAGAGCCACCACTACCCATAGAAGAAAACATTTACACGATGAGCGAAGAAAGAAAAGCACAATGTAAGATAGAGGCCCTGCCTGGTTCACTGAGAGATGCCTTGGAAGAGATGAAAAACTCTGAGCTGGTGAGGGAGGTTCTGGGAGAACACATATTCAGGAAATTTTTGGATCTGAAGAGGAGAGAATGGAGAGAATTCAGCATCTCTGTGACAGATTGGGAGATCAAAAGGTACCTCTCGGTTTGAAATAGTGATAAACTACTAAATGATGTGAACAATCATGGTAAACATCCTGGTCGTGGACGATGAGCGGCACGTTAGAAATCTCATCAAGAAGATCCTTGAAGAGAATGGCTACGATGTAGTCACAGTAGCCACAGGTGAGGAAGCTCTCGTAGAGCTTCGAAAGGCGAGATTCGATCTTTTGATACTCGATCTGAAGCTACCTGGTATCTCTGGGACAGAACTTTTGAGAAGAATGAAGCAAGAAGGTATAGACATTCCGATCCTCGTTGTGACGGCTATAACGAATGCAAATCCAATTGTAGAAGCAATGAAGTACGGTGCGATGGACTATTTATCTAAACCATTTCCCGCACAAGATCTTCTCAAAAAGGTGGAAGAACTCCTCAACAAGGATCAGATCAGCTTTGAAAAGCTGACACGTTTGGTGGAAGAAAAGTTAGAGCAGAACAAACCGATCATCGCTGAAAAGCTCGCACGACAATTGTTTGCAATTCGGCCTGACGCAGAAGCACACTATATCTATGCCATGGTGATGGAAAAACTTGGCAATCGAGAATTAGCGCACAAGTACTTGAAAGCTTGTCTTTCAATCGATCCAGAACACAAAAAAGCCCTCAAGGAGATCATCAAATATGAAGAAAGCTGAGCCATTGTATGTGGTTATAGTTGGTTGTGGACGTATAGGTTCTATAGTTGCAACGCGTCTTTCAGTTTCGGGGAACAACGTAGTAGTGATCGATTCCGATGAAGTTGCGCTCGATAGCTTACCCGATGAATTCACAGGTTTCAAAATCGCAGGCGATGCCACCGAAGTGTCGCATCTGCGTGATGCGAAGCTTGATAGAGCTGACATCTTGCTCGCTCTCACCGGCGATGACAACACCAATTTCATGGTTTCCACAGTTGCAAAAAGATTCTTCGGTGTCGAGAAAGTCATCGCTCGAGTGAACGATCCGAGCAATGAGGAGATTTTCAAAGAATTTGATATTGAAATCATATCACCCACGAAGCTCGCGGCACTGAAAATTTTGGCGGAGTTGGGAGTGGACGTGACTTGAAGCTGGTAATAATAGGCGGGCACCGAATCGCTTATTATCTTGCACGAATGATGATCTCGAAAGGATATCACGTTTACATTGTGAACAAAGACCCACGAACTTGTGAGAATCTCGCAAAAAGTCTGTCGGCAGTCGTCGTCATGGGTGATGCGAGTAAAAAAAACGTACTCGATCAACTCGGTTTGACCGAAGAAGACCTCGTAGTGATTCTCACCGACACAGACAGGGACAATCTCATCATATCTCAAATGGTCAAGCACTATTATGGAGTGGAACGTATAGTGACTTTAGTGAACGATCCAGAGGACATCGAAATATTCCGTAGACTTGGCGTAAAAGCAGCGGTGAGCCCAACGAACTTCTTAATTCAAACCATTCAAGGACTTTTGTTGGTGGATGAAATGGAGGAATTTTCACTGGTCGAGGAAGGTAGGTTGGTGTTTTTGAGACTAGAGATACCCGAGAGTTCTCCTTCCGCCGGGAAAAAATTGAAAGATCTACAGCTTCCAAATAACTGCGTGATTGGTGCGATCCTCAGGAACGATTTGATCGTGATCCCCCGTGGTGAAACGGAGATCTTACCCCGAGACAGAGTTATGGTCCTTTGTGAGCCTGCGATACAATCCCAAGTGATAAGCAAGCTCGTCGGGGATTGATATGAACGCCACATTTCGTGAATACCGTATTGTATTTAGAACTTTGAGCCGTCTTTTCATGTTTTTTTCACTGATTTTAGTTATCCCGCTAGTATGGTATTTCTCTGATCCAAGATCGCCCTCGTTACTGATCTCTTTCTTATTACCTTGTTCCATCTCTTTGATATTCGGTTTAATCATGAAAAGACTTTCACAAGGAGTTGTGAGTGAAGTCATCACGATGAAAGAAGGAACTGTAATAGTGTTGATTTCGTGGTTAGTCGTGATATTCATTTCTGCTCTACCTTATCGAATCTGTGGCTTGCTCAATTTCTCCCAGGCGATTTTCGAATCGACGAGCGGCTGGACAACCACAGGTTTGACGATGTTCACGGATGTAGAACGACTCCCAAAATCTATTCTTTTTTGGAGAAGTTTGACCCAATATTTAGGAGGAGCTGGCTTCGCCGTGATAGTCATGAGCACTCTCATAGGTCCTACAGGGCTTGGTTTCTACCAGGCCGAAGGTCACGTGGATAATATCATGCCAAACATAAGATATTCTGCAAGATTGATTATGACGTACTATTTGTTGTATGCGGTTCTAGGCACCGTTGCCCTCATGTTCAGCGGATTGAATTTTTTTGACGCTTTAAATCATTCGATGACGGCTCTCGCAACTGGTGGTTTTTCAACCAAGAGTATGAGTGTTGCAGCTTTCAACAATTTCGTAGCGGAATTGATATTGATCCTTCTGATGTTCATCGGGGCTACGGGCTTCGGAATTCACCATACCTTTTGGAGTAAGGATTGGTACGCTTTGAAGAAGAATTCAGAACCAAGACAAATGATTACTTTGATTTTACTTGGTGGTTTTTGCATATCACTCGCAGGTGTTGGCAAGTTTTTCCCAAATTGGTCCGAGGCACTGCGCCATGGATTTTTCCAAGTCGTTTCAGCGCTCACTGGTACAGGTTTTTCCACAGTGGATCTGAAAGCTTGGCTTTTCTTTCCCACAGGTTTGTTCGTGTTAATAATTCTCATGTTGATGGGAGGATGTATGGACTCAACTTCTGGTGGTATAAAACAGTACAGAATAACAGTTTTACTGAAAACGTTGCGATTCTCCATCAAGAAGTTTCTGTTACCCAAGAATTCAGTCGTGTATGTGGAAATCTGGAAAGGTTCTGTGAAAAGATATTTAGACCTTCAACTTGTAAAAGAAGCTTTCATGATCGGCTCAGCTTACATTTTGTCGTACATCGTTGGAACGTTCGTTTTAACACTCATCGGTTATGACTTAGGACAGGCTATGTTCGAATTTGCTTCTGCTCTAGCAGGTGTTGGACTTTCCTGTGGAGTTACATCACCAAACATGCCGTTGGGAGCAATGTGGACATTGACTTTAGGCATGTTCATGGGTAGACTCGAGTTCTTCGTAGTTATATATGCTTTTGCAAAGATCTTTTCAGATTTACTTGGACCTCTTCGTAAAAAAACTTGAATTGGTTGCATCTCCAAGGTACATAGGCCAGCCTGAGACAGGCAAACTGTTGAGTTTATAAACCAACAATTTGTCACCGATGATTACAGTTAGCAAACCTTGGGGGGACAATTTCAATTTGCCTGAGATCGGATTCGGTAAATCTTCCTGTTGTATGATGGAACCATCGCTAGTTGAGATCAAGTAGAGTTTCTCACCTGCTGCGAGCAAACCAGCTTCAGTCAACAGGATTGACTTTGCAAAAAGGCTTTCTTTCAACCATATAGTTTTTCCTGAGAAATTCAACGCATGTATTCTTCCAAGGTTATCACAGATATAAAGGGTTTTCAAATCACAAACGGCTTGAATCAGTTCTGCTCCGTCAAAGGATTGAGACCATTTTATCTTTCCATTCTTGATATCGATAGACCATATTGTATCTTGGGTGATCACGAAAGCTGTATCAGCAGCGAGGATTATCTCGCCGGATTTTGCGGCTTTTGTTACGAGTGACCAAACTTCTTTACCAGAAAAATCCACTAAGCGTAGGATTCCAAGCCAATCTAGTAAGACCACACCGTACTCTTCATGGACGGCAGGGGGACAAATGAACCAAGCGGCGAGTCTGACTTTCCTTGGAGGTTCAGTTCCATTCAGATCGATGAAATAGAGCGTTCCTCCATCGTCCACAGCGACAAAACCGTTCGACGTTCTGGCTACAGGCAGTGAAATGTTTGATTCAACAGAAATTTTACTTGTTGTTTTGTCTGAGATAATGTATATGTTCTTGTCCCAGCCGCCGAGCACGATCGAACCATCTTCTAACAAAACCGGATCAGCGGTTAGTATGAAGGCTATTTTGTTCGATTGAACTTTTAAGCTTTTTGGATCTATTCTGAGGAGATTACCATCGAGACTGTTGGCACAAAAAACGTTTCCCAACGCCAAGCTGTTGTTCACCCTTTGAGAAAGTTTAATCTCTGCAAGAAAAGTCAAAGCTTTCTGAACTTCCTCTGTCTTTTTCTCCTCCTGAACTTTGGGTGTGGTACTCATGGTAGATTGGGTCGGTAAGCTGGCTGTTTGAAATAAATTCAAATTGATCATGTTTGCCAGTTTGACACCAGCTCCAAAGGTTTGAAAGAGTTTCAACGAATTCAGAAGAACACCAACGATGGTAACGTTCCCCTTGTCTGTAACTACATAGAGGTAATCTCTATGGGAAACGATTGAAACGGCCGAAATATTCAAACGATCTTTCACTGAAAAATCAGCCATTGAGAGCAGTAAAATCGATCTGTCTTTCATCAACACAACAAAACCGTTTCTGAAAGGAATCATTTGCTGAAAATCCATTGTGAATTTGTATTTCGCCTCGAACACTGGCACAGTTCCAATCAGATTCATTACGTAGAATTCTTTCCTCGTGGAGAACATGAGTTTATTTTCCACAACCTGCATGGCAACGATGGGATCCGGTGCCGAAACCTCCCAGACCCGTTTCATTCTCTTATCGAAGGCAATCACTTTTCCATCGCACAGTGCAACCAATGAATCACCGTAGATATCGATCTTAGTTATCTTCTCGTTGATAGCATAGGCGGCTTTTAACTTCAGATTTTTGTCGAAAACTGTCACAGAATAATCGTGGAGAACGTATATATCTTCAGCAACCATAACAGCATCGATGATCCTACGATCTGGTTCGACTGAATTGATCAAATTGAGGTTACTATCGAACACATCAATTTTCAAAGGGCTCAGCACGTACAACGAATCACCTTGCGAGAACGATTTAATGGCGTTCGGTACATTAACTGTACCCAATCTAACTGGTAGCAACGGGATCGAAATATCATAAAGTTCAACTCCTCCTTCTTTCACGAGCGTAAGGATTGTTCCTAAAGATATTTGTGAGAAGATTAAAATCACTATCAATACTGGCAAACGTTGCATATGCAGCACCTCAGACTTTATGATACCAATTTTCCGAGTTTTTTCTTGAACCTCCAAGTGATCAAAGCGTTCATCGCATAGAAAAAACAGCTGAGTAATAACAGTTTCCCATAATCATTCGGACTCCTCACCAGAAGACCGTACAGATATGCAGCCAATGCCCTCGAAGAATTGCTGAGAAGAACGCCGAACCCATTCGCTGGCATCACCATTTCCTCAGGTAAATTGTTGAATATTAGGACAGTGAATGAAGGATTCACCATGTTCATCAACATGAATCTTAAAACATACAAGCTTGAAAAAATCACCAAATTTCTAACGAAAGAAAGCACAAGCATCAAGGGAACGACGCTCGTATAACATGCCAATATGATTCTGATTGCACCGAATTTCCTCTGTAGGAAGCCACTGCTGAGACTACCAATGGCCGTCATGATCTGCGCCAATGCCATTATGAGACCAACGAGGCTGAGGGATATTCCAAACAAATCATGGAACATGAGATTACTGAAGCTCAAAAACAAACCAGCCCCAAACCCGACGAGAACGTTGGACAGGATGTAGTACCATAAAACACGCTTCTGAAGATCATTCAGTTTCAGTCGTCTCAAGTTGAATGAGCTGATAGCCCTCGCTGGAACAACTCTAAGAGCCACGCTCGAGAACAACTGGAGCAAAGCTGAGAACGAAAGCGTAGGTAAATAACCGAGCTTGTCCCCCATGGCCCCTCCAAGAACATTTCCGAGAACGTTCGCCACCATAGAAACAGAAAACTGAGAACCGAACATGAAGTACCGTTTCTTCGATTCCGTCGTTCCCATGAGTACGACAGTGAAGATCAACCCGGAGAGACTCGATATGGCTCCAGAACCAAGAGCAAGAAAAACTTGAGTCGAATAGTCTTTGATCACAGCTCTCAATATCATCAGAATGCCAACGCATACGTTTGAAACAATCAAAAGTTTTCTTCTATTGATTTTCGAAAAGATAGCGGCGAGAATCAAACTCAAAACGGCGCTTCCCCAAAGGTTTGCAGAAACGATGGTACTTATATGTTGATTTGTAAAATTTTCCCTGCGCATGTGCAGGTTGAAAATCACTCCATAAACTTGTCCAGCGAAGTTTGTCAAAAACGTGTAAATGTACAAAGAAAGCTCCGTTCGCTTCACGTTTCCAAATTATACCTTTTATGATTGATTCTTCCTGCATATAGACGTTAAGTTTCTTCAACTTTCAACTTTTCTTGACTGAGGGATTAAAACGGCGTAGAATTGGATAGAACAAAAATGTACGTACATAAAGGAGTGAAAGTTATCATACCCAAGTACAGGCTCATCGAGCAGTTCTTACTATCAGAAATCAAATCCGGTAAATATACAGCCGACGGAAAGTTGCCCACGGAGAAGGAACTCATGGAAAAATTCAGCGCGAGCAGGGAAACTGTCAGAAAAGCGCTCGATAGATTGACGGTAAAGGGCATCATAGTGAGAAAACCAGGTGTTGGAACATTCATCAACTCAGAAAGGAGCAACCATTTGGTGGGAATCATCGTACAACAGATAACTAGTTATATATTTCCCTATGTGGTCTTCGGTGCAGAGGATTATTTGTTCAGAAACAATTACAAGATGTTGCTTGGGAATGCATCTGAAGATCCATCTCGAGAAAGACAAGTCATAGAGGAATGGATCGAATCGGGAGTCTGCGGGTTGATAATTGATCCAGTTTACAGCGCCACGAAACGTTCGAATAGAGACTACATAAAGTCTCTGGTAAAGTTAGGGATAAAAGTTGTAGTCGTACATACTGACTGGAATATAGATGGAACGAGTTGCGTGATTCTGGACGATGCTTACGGTGGTGCAAAAGCGGCCGAGATATTTCATCAGTTTGGCCACAGAAGGGTCGCTGTGTTGTACAAATCGATACACTTGCCGAGTTTCGTCAGGGCAATGAGCTTCATTCAGAGGGCCAGAGAACTCGGATTTGAGAAAATTTACGAAAAATCATTCAATGTCTCAGAGTTCACAGGCGTACCCATGCAAATGGCATACGAGCTTCTAACGATGCCTAGGCAGTTAAGACCAACTGCGGTGTTTTGCTACAACGACGCGACTGCACTTCAACTGCAGTTGGTTGCGAAGAGATTGGGCTTGAGTATTCCGGAAGATCTCTCAGTGATTGGTTTCGACGATGCACCGATAGGTGATTTCAGAGATATTCTCACAACTTTTGCCCATCCTAAAGAAGAAGTCGGCAGAAAAGCAGCTGAATTACTATTGAAGATGCTCGATAATGGTCAAGTAGAAAGATGTGTTCTCCCACCGGAACTGATTGAGAGAAGCTCGGTGGCATCCCCGAGTTTTTGAAAAACTTTGTGAAACATAATGTACGTACAATAAAAAACACACTGAGCCAAGCGATGCAAAAACAGGTTCTCGTTATAGTTGGTTTCTTCAAACGATCTTGACAAGACGGTGACAAGGAGTTTATAATACTGATGTAAGTATTTGAACGTACATAACACAAGTTTTATCCATCATGGGGGATGCCAGTGATTCCACAGAAGGGAGGGGGATTACATGGTTAGAAGGTTGCTGACGGTGGCTTTAGTGATCCTTTTCATTGCGGTTGGGTTCTCCACAGTTAAGATCTCCGTTTTGTGCTCTCCAGATAATGCAGATGCTCTCAAATGGCTCGCAGGCGAATTCATGAAGCGAAATCCAGACATTCAGGTCGAAATCGTCCCACTCTCATGGGAAGTTCTCTATCCAAAGCTGTTACAAGATTTGAGATCGCAAGCAGGATCATTTGAAGCGTTCACCTATGACGTCATGACAACGGGTGCTGTTTCCTTCGGACTTGTAGATCTTGGAGAATTCATGAGCAAATATCCACACCTTTTGCCTCCAGATTACGATCTGGGAGATTTCATTCCACAAGTGCTTGAAGAGTCCGGCAAGTGGCAAGGTAAGCTGATCGGTTTACCATTTTACAACAACACGATGCTTTTCTACTACAGAAAGGATTTATTTGAAGATCCGAAGTTGAAACAAGCATTCAAGGAAAAGTACGGTCGAGAGTTGACCTTGCCCGTCACATGGGAAGAAGTCAAGGAAATAGCTGAGTTCTTCACAAAGAAATTCAACAGGAACTCTCCCACCGAGTATGGAATTGCCTTGATGTTCCCAAGAACTCACACTTTGTTCTACATGTATCTACTGTTCTTCGGTGAGTACAGAAACGCCCCACTCGGTATCATGAAACATGGTCAAGCAGATTTAGAGTATGGTGAATACTTCACGGCCGACCGCAGGCCTGCATTCAACAGCGAAGAGGGACTTAAAGCTCTTGAAATGATGAAAAGGCTCATGCCTTACAGCCCAGATCCACTAGGCTCTGATTATGGTGAAACGATAGAATACTTCAACCAAGGGCTTGTAGCAATGGTTCCTCAGTGGACAGGTCCATACCTCATCTTCAAGTCGACCGTCGGAGCTGAAAAGGTCGGTATTATACCTATGCCTGGAAGATCGGTGAGTGGCCAATGGGCTCTCGCTATCAACAAGTTTATACCTGAGGAGAAAAAGGTGGCGGCTTTCAAATTCATAACCTTCGCCACAAGTAAATGGGCCGATAAAAGCAAATTCCTCAGATTTGCCGTAGCTCCAGCGAGGATGTCCACACTCAAAGATCCAGAGGTCAGAGCCGCCGATCCAAGAGTGCCAGCACTCGAGGTGACTTACATCACCCAGACACACAGGCCAAGAATTCCAGAAGAACCACGTCTTGAAGACATCACCGTTGAAACGTTCTCAAAAATACTTGCAGGTACATTGCCACTCTCCATGGACACACTCAACGATCTTGCAAGGAGATGGCGAGAAATACTCGGTAAATGAGGGGGTGAAGAGGGGGCGTAAGCCCCCTCGTTTTTATGAAAGGCAGATTAATTCCTTGGTTGATGGTTCTTCCAACTTTGATTCTTTTTCTTTCTATGACCATCTATCCTTTCGCCTTCATGATCTGGGCTTCTTTCAGAGACTATGATCTCTCTAAACGCGCTGAAACTCACTTTATAGGTCTTTCGAATTATTTCCAAATACCGAAGGATAGAACCGCGATCGAGTCGTTCAAATTCACAGTTAAACTTCTTTCTATAGCTGTGCCGATTGAAATTCTCCTCGGAGTGGGTATAGCTTTCCTGGTTAGAGGTGCTAAAGGTGAGAAAATCATACGTTCTTCCTTCTTGATACCCATGATGGTGCCAGCCGCCGTATCCGGTGTGGCTTGGAAAATGCTTTATAACTATGCGTTTGGTCCAGTGAATTGGTTCCTTTCCTTGTTTGGTGTGTCCAAAATTTCCTGGCTCGGTGATATGAACTACGCTCAGCTCGGGATAATAATCATCGATGTGTGGCAGTGGACACCTTTCGTTTTTCTTATGATATACGCAGGTCTACAGTCTATACCTCAAGATTTGATAGACGCGGCAAGGGTCGATGGTGCCGATTGGGGTAGAGTGTTTCTACACGTCGAGTTCCCTTTGCTCAGACCATTGATACTTGTTGCTCTTGTGCTGAGAATCATCGATTGTCTTAAGACGTTCGACATAGTCTTCATGACCACTTGGGGTGGCCCCGGGGCAGCAACACACACGTACAGCTTTTATATTTACAAGGTTGGAATTTCTTTCGGGTGGAATATCGGCTATGCTTCTGCGCTCAGTGTACTTCTGTTAATAGTCAGTATGGTCTTAGTCAATCTCGTCTTTAGGTTGGTGAAGATGAGGCGTCAACTGGGATTTGGAGGTGAAGAATTGTGAAAAAAATTCTCAGAGTTTTCAAATACATCCTCATCGGCATCTGCTTAGTCTTTTTCCTTTTTCCTGTTTATTGGCTCGTGATAACAGCTTTTAAACCTTCGAACGAATGGTTCGGTTGGCCACCAAAGTTTTGGCCTTCGCAACTAACTTTTTCGAATTTTTATGGCGCTAAAGAAACCGAAGTTTTCGGTGGAACGACGGGTTCCATAGAGAACATCTTTCCATACTTGAGGAACAGTATAATCGTTGGAGTATCCGTTGCGCTCATCGGAACTATTGTCAGTGCCCTGTCAGCTTACGCCATAGCGAGGTACAAAGTTGGCGGAGCGTTTTTAGCGGAGTGGATCATTTCAATCAGAATGTTACCGCCTATCGTTTCCGCATTACCACTGTATGTGATATTTTCACGCTTGAGGCTTATAAACACATGGTGGGCCTTGATACTTTCGCATTTGGTGATAGTGGTACCCTTGGGTGTGTGGTTGCTGATAAGTTTCTTCAGAGAAATCCCTAGGGAGATAGACGAGGCAGCTTATGTAGACGGTGCGAATCCTGTTCAAGCTTTCTTTTACGTGGTTTTACCGCTCAGCGCTCCTGGATTAGCAGCCGTTGCAGTGCTTTCTCTGATACAGAGTTGGAGTGAGTTCCTGCTCGCTTTAGTCTTGACCAACGATGCTCGAGCGCAAACGTTACCCATCTTTCTAGGTAGGTACATCACCGGTTGGCGCGTAGCTTGGGGCCCCCTTTCTGCTGCCGGAATAGTGACCATGCTGCCGGTGGTCGTGTTCGCAGTGATGGCTCAAAGATACCTCATAAGGGGACTAACTTTCGGAGCTGTGAAGGGATAACACACGAATTTTGGAGTGTGATGTGGTATGCCTTATCAAATTGTTGTAAAAAAAAGCAAGGTTCTGGGCCCAGTTAGTAAATACATCTACGGTCATTTCATAGAGCACCTTGGTAGATGCATCTATGGTGGTATCTATGATGAAAATTCTCCTCTTTCAGATGAGCGTGGTTTCAGAAGAGATGTTCTCGAATCCGTTAAAAAAATCAGAGTCTCGATATTGAGGTGGCCAGGAGGAAATTTTGCTTCGAATTATCATTGGGAAGATGGCATAGGACCAAAAGCATCAAGGCCTGTCAGATTCGATCTCGCTTGGCAGAGAGAAGAATCAAATAGGTTCGGTACAGACGAGTTCATAGAATACTGTAGAGAAATAGGAGCAGAACCTTATATTTGCATCAATATGGGTACTGGAACCTTAGATGAAGCCTTGCGTTGGTTGGAATATTGTAACGGAAAAGGGAACACGTATTATGCACAGCTGAGGACGAAGTTTGGTCATTCTGAACCGTACGATGTGAAGTTTTGGGGTATTGGCAACGAAATGTACGGCGAGTGGCAAATTGGCCACATGAAAGCAGAGGAATATGCGAGGAAAGCCAGAGAATATGCAAAATGGATGAAGGTTTTTGATCCCTCGATAAAAACCATTCTTGTAGGTTGCGATGATCCCACCTGGAACTTAGAAGTTCTGAATACTGCTGGCGACATCATGGATTACATTTCTTATCATTTTTACACAGGATGTGAAGATTATTATGGTACAGTCGCCACGGTGTACTTGCTCAAAGAAAGGTTGTTGGGGCTCAAAAAGTTGATCGATATGAGTCGCGCCAGAAGAAAAGATATCATAAAGATCGCTTTGGATGAATGGAACGTTTGGTACAGGGTCGTAGACAACCAGCTCGAAGAACCGTACGAATTTAAGGATGGTATCTTCGTGTGTGGGGTGTTGATAACACTACAGAAAATGAGTGATATAGTTCCTATAGCAAATTTGGCGCAACTTGTGAATGTTTTAGGCGCGATACACACCGAAAAAAGTGGTCTGTACCTCACTCCCGTGTATAAGGCATTCGAGCTGATCGTTAACCATTCAGGATCTATGCTTGTAGAAACACATGTTGAAAGCGAAACGTACGATGTGGAAAGCGTTATGTTTTTCAACAAAACTCCCTTTTCTCTATCGAACGTGCCTTATTTGGATGCCTCTGCAACTATCTCCGAGGACGGAAAAAAGTTGTATGTGACCGTCATCAACTATAAAAAGGATGAAGCTTTGAGAGTACCGATCAAAGTTGAGGGGGTTGACAAAAGGATAGCAAAAATGTACACATTAACAGGTCCAGATGTACATGCTCGCAACAGTTTTGAGAATCCAGACGTTGTTAGCATACTGGAAGAAGCAATTTTGGTCGATGAGAACTTTAACCTCACCTTGAGGCCTTCCTCATGCTCGGTAATCGAGATGAATCTCGTTTGAAAAGAGGTGAGCACATGTACGAAGTGGAGAAAAAGCAGTTGTACGAAGCACACTTGGCATTGGAGAAATACGGCTTGGTTTCATACACGAGTGGTAATGTGAGTGTTAGGGTGAATGACCATGTCATAATCAAGCCATCGGGTGTTCCGTATTCTCAACTCAAACCGGAAGATTTCGTGGTCGTTGATCTTTCGGGAAACGTGATCGAAGCCAGTAAAAAACCATCGATAGACACGGCAACTCATTTGTATCTCTACAGAAATGTGAGCTGGGCACGCTCCATCGTTCATACTCATTCAACTTTCTCTACCGTATGGGCGGTCATTGAAAGACCGATACCTGTGTTGTGCACCGCGCACGCCGATGTTTTTGGAGAAGAAATCCCGTTGACGGAGTATGCGTCCGTTGGATCTGAAGCCATAGGTAAGGCCGTTCTGAAAGTGATGGGACGTTCTGGCGCGGTGCTGTTGAGGAAACACGGAGTGATGGTTCTTGGAACGAGCATAGAGGATGCACTTAAAAAAGCGATATTCCTCGAAGAAGTGGCTAAGATTGCGTACTTCGCCAACTTGATGACCATTCCAGTGCCATTAACCAATGTGGAAGTTGAGAAACTCTTTGAGCAGTACCACAGTAGGTACGGGCAAAGAAGAGAAACTGGGAGTTAGAATATAAGAAAACCGCATGAAGGAGGTAGATCGTGATGCAAGCACGGACGACTGTGGGGTTACTCGTGGGGAACAGGGGATTCTTTCCAGGTTCACTCGTGGAGGAAGGTAGAAAGAGGATTCTGAAAGTGCTCAACGAGATGGGAGCGAATGTGATAACTCTCAGTCCTGCAGACACCAAGTACGGTGCGGTTGAAAACCTGAAGGACGCAGAAAAGTGTGCAAAGCTCTTTAGAGATCACGCGGATAAAATCGATGGCATCATAGTGACGCTTCCAAATTTCGGCGATGAAGGTTCGGCAGCGTTGGCAATACGCATGTCCGGTTTGGACGTACCAGTTTTGGTCCACGCTTTTGCTGACGAACTTGGAAAAATGGATGTGAGCCACAGGCGCGATTCTTTCTGCGGGAAGATATCTCTGTGCAACAACCTCGTTCAGTTTGGTATATCTTTCACAGATACAAAACTGCACGTTGAGGATCCTGAAAGTAAAGAGTTCAAAGAAGATATCGAGAAATTCTTTGCGATTTGTCGCATCGTGAAAGGTGTCAAAGGTTTAAAAATAGGTGCCATAGGTGCTAGACCAGCCGCTTTCAATACAGTCAGGTTCAGCGAGAAAATACTGGAGAAGTATGGGATCAGCGTGGTGACGGTAGATCTGTCAGAAATCATCGCGCGCGCCAAATCTTTTGAATCGAAATCCGAGAGGGTAAAACACGAACTTGAGAAACTTCGCACAACCTTCAACGTTAAGAATGTTCCAAGTGAAGCTTTAGAGAGAATGGCACGCCTTGCTGCAGCCATAAACGAGTGGATAGAGAACAACGGGGTAAAAGCCATGGCGTTGCAGTGCTGGACGGCACTAGAAATGCTCTACGGTGTGGTTCCATGCGCCGTGATGAGTCTCTTATCTGAATCTCTATTACCGAGCGCTTGTGAAACCGACGTCATGGGAGCGCTCTCCATGTACGTCCTTCAACTTGCTTCGGGAAAACCTTCTGCACTGATGGATTGGAACAACAATTACGGTGATGATCCAGACAAAGCCGTCATGTTCCATTGTAGCAATCTGCCAGTATCGTTCTTCCAGAGTTGTGAGATGTCTTACCAGCAAATCATTGCAGGCACAGTTGGCGCTGAGAACGCGTACGGTACATGTGTTGGTAGGATCTCACCCGGTCCAGCAACTTTTCTGAGACTTTCATCATTTGACACAGAAGGTATCATCGCAGGTTTTGTAGCTGAAGGAGAATTCACCGACGATCCAATAGAAACGTTTGGAGGTTATGGTGTTGCAAAAATAAACAATTTAAGATCATTGCTCCATTTGATAGTCAAATACGGTTTTGAGCACCACGTAGCTGTGAGTAAGAGCTTGGTCAAAGATGCAGTCATTGAAGCACTGGAGAACTATCTCAACTGGGAGATCTTCACAATTGGTGAATGCTCATGCCATCGTGAGGAGGTATGAGCTGTGTATTTGATTGGTACTGACATAGGAACGCAGGGGACAAAATCCGTCCTTGTGAACGAAAAGGGGAAGGTTCTCTCCGAAGCCACGAGAGAATACGATGTGATAACACCGAAACCGAACTGGGCTGAAGTATGGCCCGATGTGTGGGTCAAAGCAGCTTTTGAGACGATAAAGGAAGTCATCGAAAGAGCGAACGTTCCAAAGAAGAACATCGCTGGTATCGCTATCAGTGGTTTGTACGGTGGTTCTGGCATTCCCGTCGACAGAAACATGGAACCGTTACGGCCTTGTTTGATATGGATGGACAGACGTGCGGTTCGGGAAACCGAGTGGGTCAAGGAGAATGTACCGAAGGACTTGATCTTTTCGATAACTGGAAATTATGTTGATTCTTATTATGGTTTCACCAAAATCATGTGGATAAGAAACAACGAACCCGAGATTTGGAAAAAAGTCTACAAATTCGTCACTCCGAAGGATTACGTTATTCATCGAATGACCGGGTGCCTTGCCATAGATTATTCCTCTGCTGGTAATCTTGGAGGCGTGTTCGATGTAAAAAAGCTCAATTGGTCCAAAGAAATGTGCGACATTTTGGGCATACCTATGGAATATCTGCCAGAAAGGATAGTCAAGTCTTCCGAAGTGGTTGGAAAAGTCAAGCGGGAAGTTTCACAGCTCTGTGGGTTGTTGGAGGGTACGCCCGTCGTTGCTGGAGGTATAGATGCACCGGTGGCACAACTTTCCGCTGGGGCACTCGAAGAAGGAGAGCACGTCGCGATGGTTGGTACATCAACGTGTTGGGGTACTGTACACGATGGGAGTAAGCTTGCTTTCGGATTGGTCAGTTACCCATACGTCGTGTACGACACTGAGAGGATATACACCTTCGGTGGTTCTGCAACAACGGGTGCGTTGGCACGTTGGTTCAAAGAACAATTCGCAGAGAGCGAAACTGTTGTAGGTGAGCGAATCGGAGTATCACCCTATCAATTACTCGATGAAGAAGTCAAGCGAGTGCCGCCGGGAAGCGACGGCATCGTAGTGCTGCCTTACTTCATGGGTGAGAGGTCTCCCATCTGGGATCCAAGCGCACGCGGTGTCATCTTTGGCGTAACTCTCTATCATAAGAGATCTCATATCTATCGAGCTTTGATGGAGGCCGGTGCTTACGCTCTGAGGCACAATATAGAAGCAGGTTTGAAAGCCGGACTGAAATTGAACGAAGAGTGTTGGATCGTGGGAGGTGTTGCAAAGTCCTCCGTGTGGGTGAAAATATTCGCCGACGTCACCGGTTTCAAAATGAGACAAGTTGAAACCTTGGTCGAAGCACCTTTTGGTGACGCGTTCCTGGCAGGTCTCGGTACTGGCGTGATAGATAAACCTGAAAGGATTAAAGAGTGGGTGAAGTACAAAAAGCCCATCGAACCAGAACCTGAAAATAAGAAAATCTACGACAAGTATTACGAAATTTACCTAAAACTCTATGAAAATACGAAAAAACTCATGCAAGAACTTTGAAACCCCGTCTCTCGGACGGGGTTTTTCAAAGCTTTTCAAACGAGAACTTCTTGCCGTTCAAATCCACGAAAAATTTTGTTCCCTTCGAGGTGATGAAGTAGGTCAAATCAGTACTAAGAACGTTTTCGACCCTCGCTTTTCCTCCGCGCAATGATACAGCATGTCTCAAAACATTCTTGGCTTCCTCATCCAGCAACGTTAGGTCATCACTGAGAACTATCATGTTATCCAACATTCCACAAACGTATGCATAGATTTGTCTTTCCTGCAAGTTCATTTGAGTTTGCTGTGCTCGTAACAAGAGACAATCTGGATCGTTGACCCAAAAACGTTTGTGCATGAAATATCTTGTAATCGCATTCCTAAGTGCCCACTTTGCTGATGGAAGACCCGCATCGGGTTTATCGTCTCCCCAGTACGGTGCCGTATCTGGACCGATCCTCATTCCATCAACTAAACCAACTGCCGGGAGCAAAGGACAGCCGCAACCTAGGATGAAAGCACCTTGAGTCGCCTCTCTGATGACTTTCAAACCTTCCCGCAAGGCTTCCACTGGAGTTCGGCGCTCTGTTCTCTCACCGGGAATGGCACCAGCGAAAAGAAAGTCGATCTTGAAATATTCAACGCCGAGCTCTTTCAGATCTTTGAACAAATTCCATAACCATCGCTTCACATCGTTCCTCGTGAGATCCAAAGCGTATATTTTCTTATTCCAATTCTTGTAAGCCATCTTCGGTTCACCGTTCTCGCTCACAAACCATTGAGGATGTTCCTTAAAAAGTTGGGATGTCTCCGAAGCACTGAACGGTGCCAGCCAGAGCCCCACTTTTAGACCATATCCTTTCAACGCCTCTATAATTTCTTCCAGCCTTGGAAAACTTTCTTTCGTGATAGTCCAATCACCTATATCATGTTCATACCCATCATCGATTTGAAACGTTGTGATTCCAAACTGGCCCGCTAGTTTCGCATTTTTCAACAACTCATCCCAACTCAAATCGAGGAAGTAATGATACCAACTACACCAACCAACAGTTTCGAAGGATTGAAACTCAACCTTGTTGTGAGCTTTTACAGCTTCTGCATAATGTTCGAGCAGAAGCGCCGTGTTCGAATTTTCAGCTATGAACAAAGGTTCAAGTTCCGTAGGTTCATCGAAACATCGATCGAAATATTCAAGACAGGCTACGACACGATCGTCCTCGATCGTGAAAAATCCATGACCGATTCTAGAGCTTAAAAATCCCGCTACCGAGCCCTCAGTTGCGAAGAAATAATCACTCACGAGTTTCTTTTCAAAAATTTCTGGAAACATTGAGGCACTGTATTTCCAATCTTCATTGAGTTTCACCTGAATCTGCTGATTTTTCTTAACAGTACGACATGGCCCCCAAGATTGCCAATTGTTCAAAAGCAAAACCTCCTTAACCGGTAAAGCGAGTAGCTCTATGCGTCCAGGTCTACCGACCACTGTTCCAGAAATTAACCAAACGTTGTTGATTCGTTGTACCCTCAATTCAATAGAACAGTCTTTCTGCTTAAAACAAAATGTGCCTTCTTTCAAAACCTCCAATAGCATGTTCCTACCTCCCCATCTATTCTTGCTCGAACGAACCATAGCATTCCATCAATTAGAGTATCACTCTCTGCAAAAACTCTACCACTTATGAAGAATAAACCGGCCCAGACGGCCGGTTCAGACATCGCTCATAACTCATGGATCATATCAACCATGGGAAGAAGAAGTGAACAAAGAACATGGCCATGACTATGAAATCGGTCCACCTATGTATGCTGAGCCATTTTCTTTTCAAGATTTTCCTGAATAAATAGATCGAGAAAAGGGTTAAGATACCCAGCCAAAGCAGAGAACCTGTGTGGATTCTGATAGCACCGAGGGCAAGATAACCGTGAATCGATCCAGTGAACAAGAGAGCTATACCCGTGAATCTGTGTATTTTAGAGCCGTAGAAGAGAAATCTCTTTGACCAAGAGAATTTTTTCAAAAGTCTTCGGAGCGGAAAGAGAGAAAAATTGTAGAACAAAAGTACGACACTCGTCCAAGCTAAAATTTTGTACATCATAACATCCTGAACCCAACGATGCTGAATTCTTTCAAAATTGCAGGGTCTGGATGTTCATGGGAACATGTTTCTCCAAGCTCGCATTCGAAATGAATCGTGTAGTCTCTTCCTGGGTGCTCATCTTCGTTCAAACCGAGTTTTTCGCGCCAATCTGTCACATCTGTTACGTCATACACACGATCTGCCACCATGATGAAAGCTTTGTGCACTTGCTTTTGAACTGATGCCCGAATGGTTTTTCCATCGAATTTCGAAAGACTCACTTCATCGAAAACCAGTAAGCCTATCGCCGGTACACGTTTGAGGAGTTCCACGTGACCTGGACGTTGCTTTATCTCATAAGTCAATTCGTTTCCCATAGGATAACCATAATGTTCACCGTCTTTAACGGTTTTTGAGTTGGTCATGTCGTAGACTACACCGAAAGCCGCCACGTAAGCTTTGCTTTTATTCCTTCCATTGAAGCGGGCAAGCTGTTCCACCCTGAAAACGAGTACTCCAAAAGGTTTAACTCTGCTGAGTAATCTGGTTCCATGTGGGGAGAGTTTCACTATGTCGTGAGTGAGTTCTTCACCTGCACTGTGCCTGTTTTGGTGAACACCATTTCTCCAACGAGCTGACGTGGAAACATCGTACACGATCCCATTCACAGCGACTAAGGCAGGCTTACCTTTGCCGTCGTGAGTTTTCAGTTCGTCAATGTTGATCGCTAGGAAACCCACGAACGTGGAGTCGTTCAACAACTTTGGATCGACTTCTGCACGTGTGAGAAATTTCTTGGGAGCTTTGATTCTATAGACTACACCCTCTACTGAGACGAACTCGTCCGTTTCCATGAGCCTCTGTAAACTTATCAGCGGAAATTGGCCTTTGAACTGAGTGATATCGAAGTTCGTAAGATCCTGCGCCAAAATCACAACCGACAAAAAGATCACCAAAAACAGAATGATCTTTTTCACAAACATCACCTCAATTTGATTCTATCACAATAATGAATCTCATTTGATCTAAACATGACAGAACAAAAACAAATCATTCTTGTAAATCTATTAACTTAGTAACTCTTTGGGTTTTCGAAAGGGGTGTTCATAAAACCTGAACACCGACAAATGTCTTTCAGAACACACGAACCACATCTTGGATTATTCTTTTTACAAGTTCTTTTTGCATGTTCTACGATCAGTGCGTGAAATTCTTTCATAGTATAGACATCCTCAATCACTGAGTGGAACACGCGTTGTATTTCAACATAACTTGCCTTGTCGCTCAGCAATCCAAGTCTGTTCAAAATCCTTCTGGTGTAATTATCTACAACGAAGTATGGGCGATCAAACGCATACAAAAGAATAGAATCTGCCGTTTCTGGTCCTATTCCATCCACAGCTAACAGTTCTTCTCTTTTGAGGTTACTTTTGATCTTTTCAAAATCGAAGTCATACTCGGAAAGTTTTGTAAGAAGTCTTTTGAGCCTTTTCGATTTTACTCTCCAAAATCCAGCAGGCCTTATAAGTTGTGCGAGATCTTCTTCCGATATTTCCAACATTTTCTGCGGATCTAAAACACCATTCTTTTTTAGATTATCGATGGCTTTTTCCACATTCCTCCAGGCTGTGTTTTGAGTGAGCACGGCTCCAACAACGATCTCAAACCAGCTCTCAGCTGGCCACCAACCTTGAGGACCATACGCTTCATAAAGCCTTTGGTAGATATCTTTCAGCAGGTACAATTGAAAATCCTCCCGATCTTTGAATGCTATCATAAACGTAGGAGGTGAAAAAAGTGAGAACAAACAAAGAAAAGTTAGTCATGATCTCCGTGCAAGGAACGATCGTGAAACCCGAACACACAGGAAGGCATGCCGTTGCACACGATGGTAAACCCTTCATGCTTCCTGGAACGGGTGGTATCACTTATAACGTGAAGGTGGGTGATCCTGCTTTCGGTTGGGCTGCAGATCACGTTGAACCGGGAGTTTCCACGATCCTCGATCAAGAAAAACGCGAATCTGGTCCAAACAAAGGTTACAATTTTTACGCATGTATCGGTAATGAAGCGAGAGTTGTGACAGGAGATGCCAAGGGGGCGAAGGGTGTAGTTACTGGCCATCATGGTGGGGCAGAGCACGTTTTGATAGACTTTCCTGATGAAGTCTTAGAAAAGTTGACACTCGATGATAAGATCCTCATAAAGGCTTTCGGTCAAGGCTTAGAATTGCTCGATTATCCTGATGTTCACGTGTATAACATTGACCCAAATCTCTTTGAAAAACTCGGAATAGTTGAGAAAAACGGTAAATTGCTCGTTCCAGTCGTAGCCGTCGTGCCTTCGTATTTGATGGGTTCTGGCATCGGTTCAACGAGCATGGGCACAGGTGATTACGATATCATGACGGCAGATCGAGAAGCTCTGAAGGAAAACAACTTAATGAACCTTCGCTTTGGAGATATTGTTTTTATTCAAGATCATGATAACAGCTATGGTCGTTGCTACCGAAAAGGTGCGGCAAGCGTTGGGGTGATCATTCACAGTGATTGCAAATATGCAGGTCATGGCCCTGGCGTGACCATATTCATGACATGCGCAAAACCGTTGATCGAACCAGTCATAGATGCAGATGCGAACATAGGTAAAATACTGAAAATTGGTAGATATAGAGGATGATTTTTTTTAAAAAGCCCCATCTTGTTGCAAAGATGGGGCTTGATTTTACACCAAGACGAATCCATCGTTTTGACGGAAGACTCTTTTTTGGAAGCCAGATTCTTCAACTGTCACGTAATCGTGCCCAGCGTTGGCTGGATAAACTGCGAAGAACACCAACGGTTCATCTGAGATGTTCACCGATCTGTGAGCCCAAAATGGTGGAATATAAACTGCTTTATTCTTCTCTATGGGCACCGTCTCGAAATCTCCCGATTTTGTTTGGCACAATATCAATCCCTTACCACCCAAACCGTAGTACACTTCGGCCGTATCTTCAATGACATGGAAATGACCTTTAGTCATGAAATATTCGCCTTGAACCGTTCCTGGGTGAACAACCGTTATTAAGAAAATGAGTTCACCCTCTCTTTCAGACACCGGCACTTCAAACACTTCATAAATAATAGGATTTTGTCTCTCAAGGTTTGGATCACGCTTTAAAAATATGTTTTTCACGTCACAATATCTTCTTACGATATGTCGTCCTACAAAACTTTTTAAGTCGTTCAGATCGAACAAGACTGAGAATGGTCTCATTTCTTGCCACCTCTCAGTAATCGATCCTCACATGTTTGAGTAAGAGGTACTGTTCATAGGCGTGATGGGAATTTTCAACACCAAAGCCACTCTGTTTCCAGCCACCGTACGGATATGCGAATTCTCCTCCAACAACATTGTTTACGCCAACTGTGCCACATTGTAAGAGCATGGAAGCTCTGAGAGCCTTGGTCAAATCTTTCGTGTAAACGTACGCAACCAAACCATAATCCGTATCGTTTGCCATCGAGATGGCTTCGTCGAAAGATTCAAAAACCATTATAGGTGCGGTTGGTCCAAACATCTCCTCTTTGACAACTTTCATGGTGTGATCTGTCTCAACCAAAACCGTTGGTTCGTAGAAATAACCCTTTTCAAATTTATCCCCCGACGGTTTTTTTCCACCATACAGAACCTTTGCACCCTTTTCCAATGCTTCTTTAACAGCGCTCTCCACCCTCCTCCATCCTTCAAGAGTCGTGAGTGGACCCATAGTCACGCCTTCTTCTAAACCATTACCAACCTTGATCTTCTTGGTTTCTTCGAGAAAAACATCGACAAAATCAGAAAATATGGATTTATGTACGTACATTCTGTTAACGGCATTGCATATCTGACCTGCGTTTCTGAACGATCTTCGTACGCCATCCTTTGCAGCGATCGATACGTCAGCATCTTCAAAGACTATCATTGGACAGTTACCACCAAGCTCTAAGGTGAGTTTTTTGACGGTTTTTGATGCTTCACTCATCACGTGCTTTCCAACATCGGTACTACCTGTGAAAGCTATCTTCGAGATCAAAGGATGACTTATTAGTACCTCGCCAACTTCCTTGTTTGTCCCAGTGACGACGTTCAAAACCCCGGCAGGTAATCCCGCTTCTAAGAAGCATTTGACTAATTCGAGTGTTGACAGTGGGGTATAAGATGAGGGTTTGGCAACCACTGTGCATCCGACTGCTAGGGCTGGCCCAACTTTCCATGATAAAAGAAGCAATGGATAATTCCACGGTACTATGGCGGCAACAACACCCACAGGTTGCTTAAGAACCAAGCTGAGTCTGTTGTTTTTCTCTGTGGAATAAGTCTCACCCAACACACTCAGAATATTATCTGCGAAATATTCTATAGAATCCAAGCTTGCCTTAACCTCTTCTTTAGCTTCACTGAAAGGCTTTCCCTGTTCCAGTGTCAACAACTTTGCGATTTCATTCTGACGCTCTCGAGCCACCTTCACTGCTTGTCTCAGAATTTCGGCTCTCTTGCTTGGACCTGTGTTGCTCCAAACCTTGAACGCTTCGTATGACGATCTTATGGCCTGTTCAGTTTCCTCAACCGTAAGTGAAGGAACCTCACCAACTACTTGTTCAGTGTTTGCTGGATTCCTCACTGGGATGGTTCTGCCCGAGGACGATTCCACAAATTTGTTATTGATGATGCACTTATAGATCATTGTTTATTCCTCCTTATCAACGCCCGTTGAACGTTCTGTTGAGAGTTTTGGTCAACTTGGATTCTTTGTTGAGAACCTGTTCCAACTCGTCAGTTTCGATGTTGGAAGTTTTAAACAAACGTGTCACGAACCTGGCTCTATCGGCACGATGTTTGGCTTCGTAATACTCTACCGGAACATTGTTGTGTGTGTAAGTTATGCTTCTCAGAAAGATCAATGGTGATCCCCTATCTATCCAAAGTAACTTGGCATCCTCTGAGCTCGCTGAAATTGCCTCGATGGTTCTTTCACCCCATACGAGCTCGATCTTGTACTTTGTTTCCAATATTTCATACAGTGATCGGTTTTCGAGGTCTTCATCGAGGAGATCTGGACAAAACTTTCGTGGTATATAGTTAACGACAATCAAAATAGGTTCATCCTTGACAAATCTCAGTCTTTGAAGTTCCACGATCTCGTCGCCTATGTTCAGATCTAGATAATAAGCCAACAATTCATTTGCTTTTACCAACCTCTTTGATAAAATCTTGGTTCTAGGTTCTAATCCTTGAGACTTCATATCCGCATGGAAACCTGTGAGCCTTGATACCAGATATTCGTTTATTTTCGGCCTGATCACTACCGTGCCAACACCTCGTCTTCTTTTGATCACACCTCGGTTCACTAGATCGTTTAGAGCTTGACGGACGACTATACGACTGACGCCGAAAGCTTCACACAACTCTTTCTCGGTTGGTAACATATCGCCAGGTTTTAAATTCTTAGAGATCCACCTCAGAAGTATGCTCTCAATTTGGTAGTACAAAGGTACGGGAGAATCTTTGTTCACAGGTTCCAGCGGATGAAATTTCACCCCTTCGCCTCCCAATATACTATGTTAATCAATAACGTTCATTTCTTGAACAACTTTTTCAATTTCATTGTAAATTTCATCGCTCAACTCCCAGTCGATTGCCTTCACGTTTTCCTCGACTTCTTCGGGACCAGTAGCACCTGCAATGATCGAAGTTACCTCCTCGTGTTTGATGAGCCAGTTGAGACTCAAATGAGTTAGGGGTTTGTCGAACTTGGATGCCAAAGTTTTCAGTTTATTTGCAGCGGCGATGTATCTTTTGTAGTTCTCACCGGTCAATTTAGGATTTGCTGAGCGTACATCCGTGAAGGATTCATTGTCTGACAACTTGCCAGTCAGCACACCTTGCATGAGGGGACTGTACGGGAAGAAAGCCAAACCGTTTTTCTTACAGAACGGTAGAACTTCACTTTCGGTACGATACTCGAGTGGTATGTTGTGATAACTTTTTGGATTTCGTTCAAACAGATTGTATAAACCTTGCATACTGCTTATGTGCGGCAATAAACGTTGAGCGGTATCTACTGAGAAGTTTGACAAACCAATGTATCTGATTTTACCTTGCTCTTTCAGTTTGAGCATGGCTTCCATCGTTTCCTCAATTGGTGTGTTAGGATCTGGCCAATGCAACTGATAAAGATCGACATAATCAACTTTGAGCCTCTTTAAACTAGCATCTATCTCTGTCATGATGCTCTCTTTGCTCAAACATCTTTTTATTCTGCCTTGTTGGTCCCATATCAAACCACATTTTGTCGCTATAATGATCTTGTCGCGAGGAAAACCCTTGATGGCTTTCCCAAGAATTTCTTCTGCGTGACCGAATCCGTAGACGGGCGCCACATCGAAAAAGTTGACTCCCAATTCTAGCGCTTTATGAACGGTTTTAATTGAGTTCTCATCACTGGAGTTTCTCCAAACGCTCGGGCCTGATAATCCCCAACAGCCCAACCCTATTACTGATACCTTCACTGGAAATTTTTCAGTGCTCCTGTACCTCATCGATCTTCCTCCTTCCTGGGTTTTTGTAGGGTTGCCAACTCATCGAACACGTTTATTAAAGATTGATAACTTTTCTCAAATAATTCATAGAGTTTCTCATAGATTTCCCAATGAATTTGCTTTGGCTCAATGGTGATGACATCTTTTACAAAGCTTTTTGCTTCTTTCAAACTTATCATCTCAGCTCCTATCGCACCAGTTATAGCTGCTCCTATCGATGTAGCTTCCGCAGGATACTGAGGAACCGTCACAACCTTTTGAAAAATGTCTGAAATTATCTGTCTCCAGTTACGACCTTTGGCTCCTCCCCCGATCAATCGGATTTTTTCGAACTTGAAACCACCAACTTTTTCAAAGATGTCGAGTATGATCTTCAAGTTCATCGAGACACCTTCCAAAACCGCCCTCAACAAATCAGCTTTATTGTGTAACACTGAAAGTCCAATGAAAGCGCCCCTCGCATTCACGTTCCAACGGGGACTTCTCTCTCCAAGTAAATACGGAAGAAAAATCAATCCCTTTGCCCCTGGTTCAGTGTTGTCGAGGATATCATCCAAGATCGTGTAAACATCCAGATGAAGATCTCGAGCAACTTTGCTTTCCAAATCACACACAGTGTTTTTGATCCACTGATAGGCTCCCCCTCCGCTTTGCATCGTACCAGTCGGGCAGAAAAAGCCGGGCACAGGATAGAAAAAGTTGAATGTTCTCGCAAATGGATCAAAGAAAGGTTCATTAGAACAAGTACTGATCCAACTCGATGAACCAAGGTAAAGGTAGGCTTCCGTTGAATCGAAAACCCCAGCTCCCACAGTAGCACATGGGCCATCTCCAGCGCCTCTGACCACCAGCGTTTTTGGAGAGAGCCCCACTTCTTTCGCAACTTTCGGTAGAACATTGCCAACGATCTTTATAGAATCTGTGGCTTCTGGGAGCTTTTCTAGATCCAAACCGAGGGCTGATACGAGTTTTTCTGACCAACGCTTCTTCTTTATGTCGAAAATATCACTCATAGAAGCGTCGGAGAAATCTGTTCCAAAAGCGCCGGTGAGTTTATACACAATGAAATCTTTAGGGAAAAGGAATTTATGAGTTCTTTTGTATACCTCTGGTTCATTTTCTTTAATCCAAGCGATTTTTGGTCCAAAGTATGTAGGGGTGATTCTACCACCAGTGATGAGATAAACTTCGTTGTTCCCAACCGCCTGTTCTAGCTTTCTAGCTTGCTCGACACTCCTTTGATCGGCCCATATGATGGCTCTTCTGAGCACGTTACCTTCCTCATCCAGTGGTACCACTCCCATCATCTGTCCACTGAAACTCACACATTTTACTTGCTCCGGTTCTAGTTTGGTTTCCAAAAGTAATTTAGTGGTTGTCACTTTCACCGAATGCCACCATTGCTCTGGGTCTTGCTCAACCCAGTTGATAGCTGGATAAAAAGTTTCGTAAGGATAGAAGGAGCTGGCCAAAAGCTTTCCATCCGTTCTAAAGAGAGTCGCTTTGTTGCCTGTGGTTCCAAGATCGTATGCAATTATGTATTCCACTGATACCACCTCTGCGAAATAATCATGGAAAATTTCGAACAAGTTTTGCAAAATCCCTACTGAATTCGAAGGCGTCATTCAAGGCCATTTCATCCTCTTGAAGTAGCCGTTCAAACAACTCTACCGGTACTGTCAGATGGGTCGCTCCAACGTTGATTGCTTCAATCACCTGTTCAATTGTTTTCAAACTCGCCACTATGACCGTCAATTCTCCTTCAGTTTTGTTTATCATCGAAATGAAACAGGACAATTTTTCGCGTGGGTCAAAACCTTTTTTCGAAGATCTATCAAAATAAAAGGCCACATAATTGACTCCAAAAAGAACCGCGCTAACAATTTGTTGAGGAGTGTAGACTGCCGTGGCACAGACACGAAATCCGGCTTTTTTGAAAGTCAGAGCAAGATCGTATTTATTCCGGATCCAAGGCAACTTAATAACGAATTTGTTTGGATCGATTAAGCTGAGGATCGATTCGTCAAATGTTTCTAAATGAACGAAGATTTCAGGTACTTTCGCCAACTTGAGTCTCTCAATTACTTCTTCGATGGTTTCACCAGGTCGATCTCTGAGAATGATGGTTGGATTCGTCGTGATACCTAAATTGAAATCTTCAGCTATTTTTATTGCCGTTTCACTGCAACCATCTATGTAGAGTTTCACAGCTTATCCCCTCTTCGCTTTGATGTATTGGTCAAAGAATACTGCGGCTATTATGATCAAACCGATCATCATCTGCATGACAAACGGGTCTATTCCGAGCAGGTTCCCCCCATTCCTCAGTGTTTGAATCAGGATTGCTCCTATGACTGTTCCGAGTGCAGTCCCTACCCCACCACTCAGGCTCGCTCCACCTATTACAACGGAAGCTATTGCATCGAGCTCATAGCCTTGACCAGCTGTTGGAACACCGGCAGCGAGTCTAGAAGCAAGCATTAAACCTGCCACACCGCTTAGAAAACCTGAAACTGCGTAGGCAAATAGATAGTTCAATCTCAGATTCACACCGGAAAGTCTTGCAGCTTCTCTGTTGCTACCAATAGCATACAAATTCCTTCCAAACTTTGTGTATTTGAGAACGATCCCTGAGATCAAAGCTATAGCCAACCACAACCAAACGAGTGCAGGCACGTCCAAAAAGATCATGGAAGCAAAATTCGTAAAACCTCGAGGCAATCCTGTGATCATTCTTCCACCTGAGATGTACATCACCAACCCTCTGACAAACGTCATGACACCGAGAGTGGCTATGAAAGGAGGTATCTTCATATCGTACACTGCAAAACCATTCGCTAAGCCAAGCAAAATTGAAACGGAAAGTGCTATCAAAATCGCCTGAACGCTCGAAAGTTGATAATCCAGTCTGTTTGAAGTTAGCATCGCATAGACCATCCCTGAAATACCAACTATCGCGCCCACCGATAGATCTATTCCACCTGTGATGATCACGAACAACATGGCAAGCGCTACAACACCATTTATGGATGTTTGCCGTAGCAAGTTGGTTATGTTTCCAAAAGACAGGAAGGCACCTTTCGTGGCAACGGCGAGCAACACGACGAGGACAGCGAATATCAAAAGCAAATTTTTCTCACTAAAAGTTGTAAACCCTTTGAACACAGAGGCGCGATCTTTCACAGTACGTCCACCCCTCTTTTAGTTCCAATATAGTTGATCATCGCCAGAGTCAAAAGTTTTTCTTCAGAAAATTCGTTCCGCCCTACTTCACCAGCTATCGTCCCATTCGAGATGACGATGATCCTATCACTTATACCTATCAGCTCGGGGAGATAAGATGAGATGAAAACAACAGCCTTGCCTTGACTGACGAGCTCGTTGATCAACCTGTATATTTCAGCTTTTGCTCCAACGTCTATTCCATTCGTCGGTTCATCCAATATCAAGACATTGGCCACTCTACTTAGCCATCTGGCCAAGATGACTTTCTGTTGATTTCCTCCACTCAGCTTTTGAACAGGATGAAATATGCTTGGGGTCTTGATGGCCAATCTGTTGACCTGATGTGAAGCTATTTCTTTCGCTCTCTTATGGTTTACGAAAATTGCTAGAAAGGACAGTAGATCCGAGTAGTTCACGGAATTGACGTTGAATTCAACATTTTGTATAGAAAACACTCCCTGTGTTCGTCTGTCTTCGGGAAGATATCCAATACCATGTCTAATAGCATCTCTCGGTGACCCTATGGTGACCTTCTTACCTTGCACATAGATCGAACCTGATTGAAAACGATCCAAACCGTATATTGCCCTTGCTATTTCCGTTCGTCCTGCTCCGACTAAACCGTAGATACCAAGGATTTCCCCCGCACGTAAAGAAAATGAAATGTTTTTGAATTTCTTCCCCGTGAGGTTTTCAACCCTCAACACTTCAGGCCCCAAGGTTACTTGTTGCTTATAATACATTTCTTCTATCTTCCTACCCACCATTAGTGGTATCAGCTCTTTCACGGAACCTAATTCAGAAACATTATAAGTTCCAACAACTTTGCCATCTTTCAATACTGTGACCGAGTCGCATATCTCAAAAACTTCCTCTAAATTGTGTGAGATATATATCACACCGATATTTTGTTGCTTCAAAGTTCTTATCATGTTGAACAGAAGTTGTTTCTCTTTGCTGGTTAACACCGCTGTGGGTTCATCGAAAATGACTAATCTGGGGTTCATGAGTAACACTTTTGCTATGGTTAGCATTTCTTTCTCAGCCAGGCTCAGTTCTTTTATTTGCTTGTTCACATCGACCTCGAGCCCCATTTCTTTCAAAAATCTTTGAGCCTCAGCTTTCATCTTCTTCCATCTCACAAATCCCAAGCGTGTAGGTTGAGACCCGAGAAAGAAGTTTTCTGCAACGCTCATGTCTGGGGCTATCATTACATCTTGATACACAGCAAAGATTCCCAACTTTCTTGAAAGAATTGGATCTATCTTTTTAAGCTCCCGTCCCAAAAAATAGATGTTTCCACCATCTTTTTCATACGCGCCGGTGATTATCTTTATCAAGGTGGATTTACCAGCCCCGTTTTCACCGACCAATCCTCGAACCTCGCCTGAACTTAAAGTAAAATTCACATTGTCGAGAGCTTTCACGCCTGGAAAAGACTTACTCACATTCTCAATTCTCAGCAGATCAACCACCACGTTCCCCCCGTTTTTCCAGCCCATTCAAGTTTGCTCTGGCCATTCCCATGTGCACGATCGATACACTCAAAGTTCTCAAATTTGTACCACACTGATTCTAATTCTATTTTTTGTTTAAGAAACGAGGGGGATAAACCCCCTCGTTTCAGTGGCAAGGAAACAGTCTCAATATCTCTTCCTCAAGTATGGATCAAGTACCCATTTGAGTTGGTCCATATTTTCCCTCGTTACGACATAGACTCCTGTATCAAAATAGGTTGGGAGTGGTTCACCGTTGATGGCCATGAATGCGAACATGACACCTTTGTAACCCATACCATGTGGATCTTGAACGATGAGAGCTTTGAGTATGCCCTTTCTCAATGCCTCAACTTCTTGAGGATCAGAGTCGTACGCAACCGCTATGATTTTATCTTGCAGTCTTCTCTCTTCGAGCACTCTAGCTACTCCCACACCAGTGTGGTTGTTATCCGCAAATATCGCTACGAGCTGGTCACCGTATGCGGTAATTAAATCTTCAGTGGCAGCCATGGCTTTAGCTATGTCGTTGTCGACATACCTTGTTGGGAGAATTTCAAGTTCTGGTGCGAGTTCTTTGAGCCTAGCCTTGAACCCATCATCTCTGTCGATCAAAACCTGAACGCCTGCCATTGAACTGATGAGTCCAACTTTTCCTTTCAATGGTTTTCCAGCTTTTTTGAGGAACTCGACCACTTTTTCTGCAGCTAATCCTCCACCGAGTTTGTTGTTGGTGGCAAGAAAGCTGTTATAACCTGTGTTGAACACGAAGTTGTCGATGAGAATGATCTTGATACCCTGTTGATAAGCCCTGTTCAAAGCTGGTGCCGTTGCGTGAGAGCTTGTAGATGATATAACTATAGCAGCTGGTTTCGTTCTTATAACATCTTCGAGTATGGCAACTTGTTTGTCAATGTCTGCTTCGGATGGAGGACCGTACACTGTAACCTTGATCAACCCCTGAAGATCCTTCTCGGCGTTCTTCGCCCCAACGATGGTGTACTGCCAGAACTCCGAGTCTGTCGCTTTGACGATGAAAGCAATGTTGTAAGCTCCGAAGACTGTAACAACACACAGTGCAAGAACACTCAGCAACGTGAACAACCTCTTCATACAAACACCCCCTCACAAAAAGGATTCTATTATAATGTTATAACTTTTAATGAACCCGTCAACTTCCAATTCGTCGGGTTTTCTTACCTTGAAAGCGCAAAATTTCCCATTATAGTTTTATGAGCTTTCGAATGCTCATTCAAGTTTTTGATTTCGCTTGTAATCTCATTTGTTTATCACATCTATGATATCTATGATAGGATCTGTGACGGAGGTGAAAGCCGTGAAAACCATACGTTCTCGGATGCTCAGTTGGCTTTTGCTACCGATCGTGATGCTTTCCACTGGCATCGCCTTGATCGTTTATATCAACGTCTCTAGATCGGCTGTGTCGATGACTGAAAAAGCGGCACAAAAACTGGTGGCCTCTGGAAGCAGAACCATGACGGAGTGGCTCAACAGGATCGTGGATCGGGTGCGGGTTTTAGCAGAGAAAAAGGTGATAGCTCAAGCTGTAATTGAGGGCACAGAAGATCTCTTTATCTGTTATGATGATGGGATAGCGCGATCCACCAAAGGACAAGAAGCAGATATTTCAAATAGATCCTACTTCAAGGAAATCTTTTCTGGTAAAGATTTGATAATCAGTGATCCGGAACTTTCGCCGTTCAGTTCCAATCCTTGCTTTGTAGTGGCAGCATCTTTCAAAGATTATCAGGGAAAAACCTTGGGGTTCTACGCGGGAACGATACCACTCGAGACGTTGGCCAAAATGGTCGAGGAGATCAAACTGAGTGAAACTAGCTTTCCTGTCGTTGTTTCATCAACTGGGGTTGTGATGGTTTATCCCGACCGTTCAAAAGTTTTAAAGCTCAATTTGACCGATGCAGATAAAGAGTTAGGTTACAGAGGGCTCAGTCAAATTGGCCAAAGGATGGTGGAATTGCAAACCTCCTATGGAAAGTATACAGACGATAAACATCAAGAGTATTACGCATTTTTCACACCGGTGAAGGGTACCCCTGGATGGTCCCTCGGAATAATTGTTCCTTCAGCAGATATTCTGAAGGACGCTCGGAGAATGAACATCCTTTTAACCGTACTGTTCGTTGTTTTGGTCTTCGTGACGGCTTTAATCGTGTACATCGTGTCTGGCAGCGTTGCCAATTCCATAAAAAAACTCGCTGCCGGTGTAGCGGACTTTGGTGAGGGAAATCTTTCAGTGAATTTCGCGATGAAGGGTAAAGATGAAGTTTCTCAAATGGCACACGCGTTGGATCGAATGACTCACACGCTCCGCAACACGGTCGAGGAAATTCTGAAAGTATCGAACAGCATAGATGAAGCTTCACAAAATTTTCATCAAGATTCTGCCCTGCTGGATAGATCAGTAGAACAACTCACACAGGGAATGAAAGAAATAGCTGAATCTGTTGAAGGTGCTACGAGTCTACTCAGCCAGATCACTACAGGCATCGATGAAGTTGCCAGCAGCGCGCAAAATGTTGCCAAAGCCTCCCAAGAATTGGCTGAAAAGTCGACGTATGCGAAGACGATCACGACGAAAGGCGAGCAAATCCTGAACTCAATCACAGCTGCTATGAATGAATCTCAGAACAAATCAAACCTTGCGGCTAAGATAGTTGAGGAGTTATTCATTAAAGCCCAGAACATCGGTGAAATAGTTAATACAATCAATTCAATCGCGGAACAAACAAATTTGCTGGCTTTAAACGCTGCCATTGAAGCGGCGAGGGCTGGCGAAGCAGGAAGAGGTTTCGCGGTCGTGGCGGATGAGATAAGGAAACTTGCTGAACAAAGTAAACAAGCTACCGAGAAGATCAATCTGATCCTGGGAGGCATAAAGCAAGAAACCGACCGGGCAGCGAATGCCACGAAAGATTTGGTGCTCTCTATTCAGCACGTAATACAGCAGTCGAGTCATGTTATGCAATCGTTGAAAGAAATAACACAGCGTGTAAACGAAATTGCTACTATGACGAACAACTTAGCTGCGAGTGCGGAACAACAGAGTGCAGCATCGGAAGAAATGGATGTGGCCGTTAAGTCTCTAGAGCAATCGATGAAAAAGATTGGGGACAGGATTCAAAAGATGAACGATAACGTCGAAAGTCAAGCGAAGATCAGTCAACAAATAAGCGAAGCGAGTTCACAACTCGTAAAACTTGCGGAGGTTTTGAAGCAACGAATGGGGTGGTTCAGAGTGTGATGGAGGTACAGATCGAAAATGAACCCTGGTCCTGAAGTACGGTTACGAACGAAGAGAGGTTATCCAAAACTTGGGGCAACACCAGACGACAGCGGTGTGAATTTTGCTTTGTTCAGTAGGCATGGTAGGAGGGTTATACTCGAGCTTTATCAAAATTACTACGATGATAAACCATCACACAGATTTTTCCTCGATCCGATCAGAAACCGCACCGGTGATATTTGGCACATCTATGTATATGGTGTTGGACATGGTCAGTATTACGGTTGGCGTGTCGATGGAGAATACGATCCTGAGAATGGGAAGCGTTTCAACGTGAACAAGTTGCTGTTCGACCCTTACGCCAAAGCGATTTCATCTACGATAGATTGGGATGAACCGTACATATACGGTTACGATAAGAATTCGCCGCTGAACGATCTGTCTTTCTCAACGCTCGATTCGGCACAAAGTCATGCCAAATGCATTGTGATCGACGATTCTGTTTACCATTGGGAGGATGACAGGAGACCCAAAATTCCATGGAAGGACACCATCATTTATGAAATGCATGTACGGTTTTTTACGATCAGTCCAACATCCGGGGTGCAGTATCCTGGCACTTATAAAGGGATTTTGGAGAAACTCGAACATCTCAAGGAGCTCGGTGTGACCACGATAGAGTTGATGCCCGTGTTCGAATTTTCTGTGAACTCCAACATGAACGTGAATCCGTTCACCGGTAAGCGTTTGAAAGACATGTGGGGTTACAATCCCCTGGGTTTTTTTGCCGTAACTGGAAATTACTCAACTGGCATCAAACTCGGAGAGCAAGTTTTCGAGTTCAAGGATTTGGTCAAGCAATTACACAGAAATGGTTTCGAGGTGATCTTGGACGTAGTTTATAACCACACAGGTGAGGGAAACGAGCTTGGACCCACACTCTCATTCAGAGGCATAGACAACGAAATTTACTACATGCTTGATCCATCGAATAAGAGAAATTATTTGAATTATTCTGGTTGTGGTAACACGCTGAACTGTAACCATCCCGTGGTGAAGGAAATGATCATAGATAGTTTGAGATATTGGGCCACGGAGATGCACGTGGATGGTTTCAGGTTCGACTTGGCCGCGATCCTTGGAAGAACACCGGATGGAAAATGGATAGGAGATCTGTCCCTTTTGAAAGACATCTCGGAAGATGCTGTCTTGCACGATTTGAAACTCATCGCTGAAGGTTGGGACGCGGCAGGAGGTTATTTCCTAGGCCAGTTCCCACAAGGATGGGCGGAGTGGAATGGAAGGTACAGAGACGTCGTGAGGCGTTTCGTCAGGGGTGATGAAGGAACTATCGCCGAGCTTGCGACTCGCATCGCGGGAAGTGCGGACCTGTATGCTGGAAGATCGCCACACGCGAGCATAAATTTTGTGACGTGTCACGATGGTTTCACGCTGAGAGATCTGGTGAGTTATCGATACAAGCACAACGAAGCCAACGGGGAAGGTAACAGGGATGGTACAGATGAAAACTTCAGTTGTAACTACGGCGTAGAAGGCGAAACCGATGATTCCGAAATAAACAGGATAAGAAAGCAGCAAGTGAAAAACTTCATAGCGATACTCATGGTTTCGCACGGCACACCAATGGTGCTCATGGGTGATGAGATGTACAGAACACAGAAAGGTAACAACAATGCTTACTGCCACGATGATGAAACTACTTGGTTGGACTGGTCCTTGAAGGATAAACATCACGATATTTTCAGATTCTTCAAGAAAATGATTCACTTCAGAAAAGCCCACCCGGCACTCAGGCGAGAGCATTTCTTCACGGGACAAGCGACGAGTCGTGGTATACCCGATTTGACTTGGCACGGTGTGAAACCTTTTGAACCCGATTTTTCTTACCATTCTCACTCTATCGCTTTCATGATCAGTGGAGATGTGAAAAATGGTGAGCAAGATGACGATATCTACGTGATACTCAATCAATGGAGAGAACCTTTGAGGTTTGTGTTACCGTACTTGCACGGAAAAAGTTGGTACAGAGTGGTCGACACCTCGAAAGATTGCCCCGAAGATTTTCTAGATGAGCCAGAACACGTAGGTTATGTATACATTGCACAACCAAGAAGCACGGTGATTTTCATAAGCAAATGAGATGAAATAGATAGAGTATAATACAAGAAACACCATAAGGGGGGATCACAACGTGAGAAAGATCTCGATCATATTCATCCTTTTACCCAGCATCGTTGCTCTATCGCTCGTTCCGATCACTGCAGATTTTGCATTGATTTTGAACGATATCGAAATGGTCCAAAACATATTGCCTCTGACCGTCAAATCGAAAGGACCATCGACTGGTTTTGTCTGTTTCTTTGGTAAGCTAACGTTGAATTTACCAGCGTTTTTTGAGATCATCGGGTCAGAAGATTTAGAGAAAATGCAGGATTTTCTGGACGTTTCGATCGTCACGAACGATCCTGAATGGGCAGAAACAAACTTGCAGCAGTTCATCCAAGGCAAGACCCCCATTCAACACGAAGGCATGCATTATTTTGTGAGCAAGATCATGCTCGAAGATGTTGAAGCCATGGTACAAGGAAAACTGGCGGGGCTTGAACTCGACAGAACCGTATTGGTTCATGGAAGGATCCGCACCGTTCCGATCCTCGGCATAATTTTGCATTTGCTTGGCTTCAGCGAAGGAATACCAATCGAGGATGAATTCACGCTGAATATTGATCATGATGACATCTTGAGTATGCACATTGTTTCAAAGAAGGTTTGCAAGTCAGATTGGGAATTGGAACAGTTGAGAAAAAAGTCCGCACCGCATGGGCTCAAAGTCCTTCCGGATGCCGATCTGATTTTGATAGTTCCTACTTCTCTATTGAGACAGGTTCCCGGAGAATTCATAGAAGAATTCGATATGGATTTCGATGAGCTGGGATCGATCGCTCAAGGATCAACTTTCATTGCCTTGAGTGCTTCTCAAAAAGATTCTAAGCTTGCGATTTCCTTCGATATAGAACAAAAATTCATAGAGAAATTGGTCGAGCAGTTTGAAGAAAGAGCAAGCGTTCAAAGAACAGACGATTGGATCATCGCCGTTTCTGAAGATTTCACATTGAAAGTACCCAGTAAAGGTGGGGTAGCTTTTCTTCTTTTCAACGTTGAAGAGCAAGATCTAACCGGCATCGAGATGAACGTTGTTGCGAGATTTTCTCTCAGTCAGGAAGAATTATTCATCGATGTTTCAATCTCTAGAGACGGCTGTTCTTTGATCATAGACGCCAAAATTTCCAGTTCTGCCCTCAAGGAACTTCTGTCTGAGATCTTGTCAGATTTACTTCCCATGCCAGAAGAACTCAAAATGCTTCAGAAGATTTTGAATGTCATAGATGAAGCATACTACTATGAAAATGCCAATCCACCTGAAAATCTGGAGCAATTGCAGTCGCTGATCGGCGAGGAACTTTCAAAAGATATACTCTATTCTCGGGAAGAACAAGACGGAACGTTCATCGTTCGTGTTGGTATCAAGACCGATTTGGTTGAACATTTCAGCGAAGACGATATCTACGAAATCATAGAGATCGCTGTCGATGAAATCGAGATCGATGAATTGAACAGGATAATTTATTTCATCAAGAGCTACGAAAAGTATGAATTACCCTCGATACCCGAGATCGTGAGAAACTTGGTCGAAGGCTTCAGGATGTACTATCGCGACTATGGAACTTTACCAGAAGATTTGAAGGAAGTGCTGGTTTGGTACACTTGGTTGCCTTCCACAGTTCGTGAAATGGTGGACTTCAGTGGAGAAAATGAGGAAAAAAGAATAACTTTGAAGATCAAGAGTGATGAAGAACTCGAGAAGGATCTGATTGAAGAACTTTCGTTGGAAAAAGTTGTGTATGAAAACGGTGTCATGATCGTGATCTTCAAGGTTGAATAGTTACCATTCCACACCTCATTGGGGCAGTGAACTGCCCCTTTTGTTTTTTGCATAAAATGTTAGTCTAAACAATTGGAGTGATAGGTTTGTTCCTTCCAACAACCAAAGAAGAAATGGAAAAACTCGGTTGGAAAGAACTGGATGTGATATTGATCACGGGTGACGCTTACGTGGATCATCCATCTTTCGGTATCGCCTTGATAGGTCACTACCTCGTTTCGAAAGGGTACAGAGTGGGTATCATTTCACAGCCTGATTGGAATTCAGAGAAAGATATCACACGGTTGGGAAGACCGAGGCTTTTCTTCGGTATCACAGCGGGAAACGTTGATTCTATGGTTGCCAACTACACCGCATCGATGAAGAAAAGAAAGAACGATGATTACAGTCCAAACGGTGTGTCAGGAAAGCGTCCGGATCGAGCGACCATCGTGTATTCAAACTTAGTGCGAAGGTTTTTTCCAGACGTCCCCATAGTACTTGGAGGCATTGAAGCCAGTTTGAGAAGATTTGCACATTATGACTGGTGGCAGGACAAAATCAGAAAATCTGTACTTTTGGATGCGAAAGCGGACTTGTTGGTGTATGGAATGGGTGAAAAAACTGTGCTGAACATAGCAAAAATTTTGGAAAAAACAGGTGATATCGAGAAGTGCAAAGATATCAGAGGTGTTGTGGTATGGACATCGAAGAAACCCGAAGGTGCTGTAGAACTTCCAAGTTATGAAGAAATCTGTTCTGACAGGTACAAATACGCAGAATCAGTGAAGATGCAAATCTTATTGACAGATCCTTTTAAACCAGTTAAGTTGTGCCAAAAGCAAGACACCAGATACGTGGTGCAGAATCCTCCAGAGTTTCCTTTGGATCAGAGAGAGCTGGACGAGCTGTACCTTTTACCTTTCGAAAGGAAAGTCCATCCTTATTACGAATCGATGGGACACGTCAAGGCCATAGACACCGTTCAGTTTTCCATCACCGCTGTGAGAGGTTGCTACGGTGGTTGCTCCTTCTGCGCCCTAACGCACCATCAATCGATCCATATAACCTACAGGAGTGCAGAATCGATCTTGGAAGAAGTCAGGATGCTGACGAAACATCCCGATTTTAAAGGTACAATAAGCGATGTTGGTGGTCCTACAGCCAATTTGTATGGCTCTAAATGTGTGAAAAGAGAAACTCAGGGCCCATGCGATCGGCCCTGTGCTTTCCCAAAAACTTGTTCCAACGCGATACCAAATCATCGAATTTTCATCGATCTTCTTGAAAAGATTCGATCGATACCAAAAGTGAAGCACGTATTCATTTCATCGGGTATACGACACGATCTCGTTCTAGCTGATCCGTTCGGCAAGGAGTTCATTCGAAAACTGGTTCAGTTCACACCAGGCCAATTGAAACTCGCACCTGAACATGCTCATCCGAAAGTTTTGAAACTGATGAGAAAGCCACCTGTAGAACTCTTTCTGAGATTCAAAGATGAGTTCGAAAAGGCCGCAAAACTTCAAAACAAAGAAAGGTACGTCGTGGGTTACTTCATAGTGGCACACCCAGGTGAATCGGTAAAGGAGAATGAGTATCTCAAGAAATTCATTCAAGAAAAGCTCAACTACAAGCCTCAACAAGTGCAGATCTTTACACCCACACCAGGCACCATCAGCACTGCAATGTACTACAGTGGGGTTGATCCCATGACCGGAGAAGAAGTGTTCGTGGAAAAATCCTTAAAGAAACGGAACTGGATGAAGCAGAACATCACGGGATCAAATTCCTCAAACTCGATTGAATGAAAGGCATCAAAGTGTTTCTTTGAATTTGTTGGTCAAAGGCATTCGCCAATCTTTACCAAAAGCTCTCTTCGATACTTTGATACCTATCGGTGCTTGTTTTCTTTTGTACTCATTGGCGTGAATCATTCGCAAAACCTCCACCACCGTCTTGGAATCATAGCCTCTCTCGACGATCTCCTTAGCATCTAAACCTTCTTCAACGTACAAGCGGAGTATCTCATCCAGTACCTCGTACGGTGGCAGTTTTTCTTGATCGAACTGTCCTGGTTTCAACTCGGCCGTGGGTAGTTTGGTGAACACCCTTTCTGGTATGATCTGCTTACCTTTCCAACGGTTGTACCACCTTGCGATCCTATAAACATCTGTTTTGTAAATATCTTTTATGACCGCAAAGCCACCCGCCATGTCACCGTAGAGAGTACAATAACCCGTGGCGATCTCGCTCTTGTTACCCGTCGTCAAGACGAGCCAACCGAACTTGTTCGAAAGAGCCATCAGGTAGTTTCCTCGGATGCGTGCCTGTATGTTCTCCTCGGTTACGTCCATCGGCTTGCCAGAAAAAACAGATTTCAAGACCTGAAGGTATTCTTTAAACACCTCGTTGATCGGCAGAATGAACGTTTCTATGCCAAGATTATCTGCCAATAGCAGAGCATCCTCAACACTTTCCTTCGACGTGTACATAGATGGCATCAACACGCCTTTGACGTTTTCAGCTCCAAGAGCTTCGACCGCAATGGAAGCAACGAGGGAAGAGTCTATACCTCCGCTCAGTCCCAAAACGACCTTTTTGAAACCGTTTTTTCCTATGTAGTCTCTGAGCCCTGTTACCAGCGCTGTGAACATCTCTTGTTCCCGTTCGTAAAGTTGTGAAACAGAATTTTTCAGCCGATCACTCTTCAACCTCGGTTCATCGAACTCGACTACCTCGACTGGATAATTTTCAATGTGTGTATAACGACGCCTCGGATCGGTCAGATTCACCCTCAAATTCTCGTCCAAATCCACGTCTACAGTGAGAAGATCTTCCTCGAACAACTTGGCCCGTACTAACAGATCTCCGTTCGCGTCGCACACGAAACTCGCTCCATCGAACACGAGTTCGTCCTGACCTCCAACCATGTTGCAGTAAGCGATCGCAACGTGATGCTCGTACGCTTTCGCCGAGACATACTTTTCTCTGAGTTTGGCTTTTTCAATACAGTACGGCGAGGCGGAGATGTTCAAGATCAACTGAACTCCGTTCCCGCTGACCAGAGTGGCCAAGGGCTCGGCTGGGCTCCAGATATCTTCGCACACCGTCAAACCGATCTTGATCGAGCCGAATTTGAGGATCATCAATCTTTGACCTGGACGGAAGTATCTTTTTTCATCGAACACACTGTAGTTTGGCAAGAAAATCTTTCTGTATATGCCACGCACTTTCCCATCATGGATGACTGCTGCGGCGTTGTACACATCTTCATCGAAATCTATGAAACCAACGACACAAACGGTTCTCTTTCCTAAGGTATAGCGCACCACTTCGTTCAGAGCATGGCGGTTGGATTCTAAAAATGAAAGTCTGAATGTGAGATCTTCCGGTGGATAGCCCGTGATGAAGAGTTCAGGTAAGAGTAGTAAGTCGCTCTGTGTTGATTCTGCAAGGTCTATCGCTTGTTTTGCCTTCATCACGTTACCTTCGAAATCTCCTAAAGTTGGGTTGAGTTGAGCTAGTGTGAGTCTCACTCTCTTCACAACCATCACCAGAAAAATGATACCATTGAGTTTTGAAAGAAAAAAGCATCGCTCGATGATAAAATGTTTTTTGGAGGTGATTCGATTGAAGATCAAATACCTTGGTCATGCCGCGGTGTTGATCGTTCATGGGGAAAAAAGAATCATGATCGATCCGTTCATCACGAACAACCCCCAATCGCCCGTGAAACTTCAAGACATTCCCAAGGTGGATTACATACTCGTTACTCATGGACATGCCGATCATTTGGGTGACACTGTGAAGTTGGCGAAGCGTGATGGATCAACGGTCATAGCAAATTTTGAATTGTGTAGCTATATCTCCAAACATGGTGTGAGCACACATCCGATGCACATAGGTGGCAAGTACGCCTTCGACTTTGGGAGTGTAAAACTGACGCCTGCACTGCATGGTTCCAGCGTCGTCGAAGGTGACCTTCCAGTTTATGCGGGCAATCCCTGCGGCTTTTTGATTGAAATCGGTGGTAAGAAGATCTACCATGCTGGCGATACGGGTTTAACGAAAGACATGGAATTGCTCAAAAAAGAGAACATAGATTTGGCTTTCCTTCCAATAGGTGGTAACTTCGTGATGGATCTTTGGGACGCAGTCGAAGCTGTGAAAATGTTGCAACCTAAGATCGTAGTCCCCATGCACTACGATACTTGGCCCGTCATCAAGTCGGATCCTTCGAGATTCAAAGAGGAAGTCGAGAAATTGAACGTGAAGTGTGTCATAATGAAACCTGGTGAAACACTCGAGCTGTGAGGCGATTCACATGCGTCTCACATTCTTTTTCTTTTTATCGTTGGCGAGTGTTGTGTTGTCGATGATCTATCACATTCCAACCGACGTGGCGTTACCGGACGAGTTGTATTTACGTTCTGGAAGCAAATCTGTGAATTTTCAATACTTGATGCTCTCCTCTGAGCCTGACATAGTCATGCTTTTGAAAGGTTGGATCTTTTCTCCTGTGGAATGGCCCGGGGAACGTAGTTTTACTGTGATCATAGAGGGCGAGGATTTCAAACACGAGTTCTCCGTCAAAGGTGTACGGAAAGGTATCTATTTCTACATGCCTCAACATCTACTTGTGTTGCCTACAAACACGAAGAGCATAACGGTGAATGGGATCGCGATCGAACTTCCAAGGAAATTGGGTTTTTCTGTGAAACGTATCAACGTTGGAGCATCGGAGGCGGGTTTAGTAACGTTGAACGAGCTCATGAAAGAAACTTACGATTTCAGACAAGGTGAAAAAGTATTTTTCAGGATCGACGCTGGACGCAAGAACACCGGTGGTTACGACGTGCGCGTTGAAGATCTCAAACTGGTAGGTTCGACCATCATGGTCAAAGTTCGCGTTGTACCACCCCCTCCGGGCGCGATGGTGACCCAAGCGATAACTCATCCATCCGTTCTGTTGGAGATCACCGACACATTACCATCTGGCTATTACACAGTCAGGTGCACTCTCATCGACGAAGATGAGAAATATTTTCAAGTGAAGTTCGAGGTGCGTTGATACATGTTGCTGTTCGGTCGGGATATAAACGAATTTTTTGAGACTGTAGAGTGTGATGCTCCAATTTCTTTGGCTCTAAGGAAAACGAGGTACGGTTTTGTGATGAACTATCGAGACGAACAACACGTGCAACCGGTGAAAATACTCGAATACGATCGAAACACAGTTTGGTGTCCACAGAGTCAATCTCTAAAAGGTATTGTCGTGAAAGACGACATTTTGGTTGGATTGGTGGGGTTCACAAACGTTCAGGCAAAGGAAGAAGGCGAAAATGTCGTCGTGTCAGCTGAGCCTGAGAAGGGTTCTTTCATCGTCATTTTGAAAGCATCTGAAAAGTTCGAATTGTTCAAAAGATTTCTCGAAACGTTGTTGATTTCTTTCGAGGGGATGCGTGTTCAGATCCCAAAATCTTTCATCCCATACGATCAGGAAAAGAACGTTCAGTTCGACAAGCCCGATCAGATCGCTCTGTTGAAAACAACCGATCAAAATCTTGCACAAAAGCTTCTTCAAAGAGGTCTTCAAGTTGCAATCGAGGCTGAAAGTGAAGAGGAAGTGGAAAGTTTTTATCGACTAGGCGTTCGATATTTCCACCTGAAAGACTACAACAAAAATTTGTGTAGAAAATTTCCAGATTGTTGTTTTGTGATAAAGCACGGAACACTGATCGAATCTTTGAGGTTCGCACACGGAATCGTTTTTGACGCAGAAGGATTATCACTCGAAGATATAATTCTGTCGAGCATGTTGAACCGTTTGCTGGTTCTTTATGTGAAAGTCTTCCCTACGTGGACCAGACTTCTGGATATACTGGGTTTCGGCGCACTCGGTTGGATTAGATCCATCAATCCGCTTTTTACAAGGATCGAAAAGTTGAATGAATCATCGTACCGCATACTTTTCATTGACGAGACCAACCTGCCGAGTGTCGCGATTTTGAACACTTTGAATGGTGAAATCGAATGGATTCAGAGTTCCAGACGGGTCAAGGTTGTCCGAAACACAAAGCTCAACGATGATGGAAGACGGTTTCATTTCTATGTGGAGGGAGAAAGTGAATGCTCGAGCTGAGATACAACCCACTCACCGACGAATGGATCATAGTTTCTGCCGAAACTCAACGCAGGCCAGTTCAACCATCCCAACAGAGCTGCCCAATATGTGTTGGAGGGTTGGAACTTCCAGAAGGATACGATTTGGTCAGCTTTGAAAACAGATTTCCGGCGCTCAAAAGGAACCCACCCAACGTCGAATCTGAATCGAGCATCTTTTCGAAGAAGCGATCTTTCGGTGTGTGTGAAGTGGTTGTTTACACTTCCCAACACGATACGGCACTACCGGGCATGCCATTGAAACAGATAGAAAAACTCATAGACATGTGGATTGACAGGACCATTCAACTGTTTTCGCTCGATTTTGTCGAGTACGTTTTCATATTCGAAAACAGAGGTAAAGAGGTGGGAGCGAGTCTTTCACACCCACATGGTCAAATATACGCATTTCCATTCCTTCCGAAGCGAATCCTCGCTAAAATGGAGGCCATCCAGAAATGGTATACGGAAAAAAATTCCTGCGTCATTTGCGACGTGGTTGCTGAGGAAACTAGTGTGAAAAAAAGGACCGTTTTCGAAACCGAAAGCTTCGTTTCTTTGGTGCCTTTTTATGCGCGTTTTCCATTCGAAGTGCATATCTATCCAAAACGCCACATTGTCTCACTACCGGAATTAACGGCTCAAGAAAGATCCGAGCTGGCGAAACATCTGAAGGTGATCACATCCAAGTACGATGGACTTTATGACCAAGAGTTTCCATACATGATGATGTTTTTTCAAGCACCGATCAAAGCTGTTGGTGCTGAACTTTTTCATCTCCATGTGGAATTCAATCCACCCAAAAGGGATAGAGACAAAATCAAATGGATGGCCAGTGTGGAGACGGGTACCTGGGCCTTCATAAACCCCATGGTGCCTGAACAGGCCGCTGAGATGTTGAGAAGGATCGAGGTGAGTGAACCGTGACTTTGAAAGTGAGAGCGCCAGGGAGAGTGAACATCATAGGAGAACATACCGATTACAACGACGGTTTCGTACTACCATTCGCGATAGATAGGTACATAGAGGTGGAAGCGAAACCTTCGAGCAGGTTCATCCTCACTTCAAAACTGTACGGGCAAACCCTCGAAGTTGTGAAACATCGAAGAACTGGTAACTGGACCGATTACATCATGGGCGTTGTGTGGGCTTTGGAAGAATCGGGTTATCGCGTGGAACCTTTCGAAATGGTTGTAGATTCCACGTTACCAACCGGTGCTGGTCTTTCAAGTTCTGCGGCTCTCGAAGTTGCGAGCGCCGTAGCCATCATAAAGATGATGGGATACAAGATCGATCCCATGGATCTAGTTCATCTGTGTGTGAAAGCTGAGCGCGAATTCGTCGGTGTTAGATGTGGGATCATGGACCAATTCACGGCAGTTTTTGCCAAAAAAGATCACGCCATCTTGCTGGACACGATGACGCTCAAGTATGAATATGTGCCACTCAATTTGGATGATCACGAGTTCGTGTTGATAGATTCCAACGTCAAGCATGAACTGTCGGCGTCCGAGTACAACAGGAGAAGACAGGAATGCGAGATGGTTTTGAAAAGTTTGAACAAAAAGTCTTTCAGAGAACTTTCCGAGAATGATCTGGCATCTTTGGATCCGATTCTGAGGAGACGTGCCAAACACGTCATTAGCGAGAACAAAAGAGTTTTAAAAATGGTTGATGCTTTGAAAAAAGGCAACATGTTCCTCTCAGGATGTTTTCTTTATGAATCGCACGCCAGTTTGAGGGATCTTTATGAAGTTTCCTGCGAAGAGATCGACTTCATCGTAGGTTTTTTGAAAGGTAGGGTAGGTATAATAGGGGCCAGAATAGTCGGTGGTGGATTTGGAGGAAGTGTGCTCGTCCTCGCTCGCAAGGGGTATATTCAGTTCAGCTTCGAAGAGTTGAGCAAGGAGTACAAAAAGTACTTCAAAAGAGAGATAAAAATGCTGCACGTGAACAGCAGTGATGGCGTTTTGAAACTCATAGCTCCTGAATCCTCGAGTGTGATTTGATCCTCAGCCTTGCATAGATGACTAAGACGATCAAGGTGAGAATGAAGGGTATCATGTTGGTTATCTCCGATGGAATCCTTAAACTTTGAAGGGTGAAACCGAACGCTTCAGCTATTCCAAACAGAAGAGCACCGAAGGCTCCAAAAATTGCAGATTTTCCCCCTAAAGCCTGTGCTGCAAGTGCTATGAAACCTCTACCGCTGGTCATATCCCTGGCGAACCATGATACATAACCCATGGATAAGAAAGCACCAGCAAAACCTGCAAAAATTCCGCTCAAGATCAATGAAAGATACCTCATTTTTGAGACAGAGATACCGACGGAAACTGCCGCATTGGGATTTTCTCCAACAGCCCTCATCCTGACACCGAGGGGGGTTTTTCTAATAAAATAATCGACGACGAAGATCGAGATGATCGCCAAATAAGTGAGCGCGTTATGGTTGTTCAGCATCTTGCCAACGAACGGTATATCTCTCAACAACGGTACGTCCAACCTAGGTATCGGTTGGCTCCCAAGGGATGCTGAAGTACCTTTCTCACCCGTCAGCAAGAACAGCATGAACACCGTAAAACCGGAAGAGAGTAAGTTGATCGCCACACCAGCTATCACCAAATTAGCGTTCAATCTGAGATGGACGAACGCCAAGATCAAAGCGAGGATGGTGGATGAGAAGATACCAACCATCAAACCGATCCAAGGGTTTCTCGTGAAAGCACCGATTATGGTACCCCAAAAGGCAGACATGAGCATCATGCCTTCGATGGCGATATTTATGGTACCAGTTATTGAACTCAGCAAAGCTGCCATGACGGCGAACAGCAAAGGAGTTGAGACCCTCAATACGCTGTACCAAAAGGCTGGATCGACGATGTTTGAAACGACTATATTCATTCTTTCATCGCCTCTCTCTCGATGATTCTCTGTTTGAATTTAGCAAGCAACGCCTCAGCGGTGATGAGCAAGATCATGATGCTCTGTAGAACGATGACGACTTCTGGAGCTATCCCAGTGAGTCTACCCATGATGTTCGCACCGACTCTCAGATAAGCGATGAAAAATGCACTTGGTATCACCAAAAATGGATTGTTACGCGCGATGATCGCCACCACTATTCCATCGAAACCATAGCCAGGAAACGATTGCCACACGAACCGCCTGTACATCGCTGAAATCTCGATACCGCCAGCGAGTCCAGCGATGGCACCAGCAAGGATTTGCACCCAGAACATAACGTGTGAGACGTTTATACCCGAATAGAAAGCGAACTTTTTGTTGGCACCCATTGCCCTTATTTCGTAACCGAACTTCGTGCGATACACGAGTAACCCGATCACTATGACCACGCCGACCGCCACGAACAAGCCTGAATTGAGTCTAAAGCGCGTTAAAGTTGCTAACCACGCGGTTTGTGGGAATCTGTAGGAAACCAACGCACCCGCAGCTTTGTCTCTGAAATAGTTGTTGACCAAAAACAGAACGAGCAGATACGATATGTAGTTCATCATGAGCGAAGAAACGAGCTCGCTCGCTTTCCATCGAGTTTTCAACCAAGCTGGCACAAAAGCCCAGGCGGCGCCAAACAACGCCGCACCAAGGAGTGTCAGTAAAAGATGTATCCAGGAAATGGCTGGAAATGTGAGTGCGATCAACATCGCACCGAAGGCTCCAAAGAAGAATTGCCCTTCAGCTCCTATGTTGAATATTTTCGCTTGGAACACAAGGCAGAGCGAAAGGCCTGTGAACATCAGTGGAACAGCGTTGTTCAAAAACTCGACGAACCTTCTCTGTGTGGATATCGGGCCATAAAGGAACCATTTGAAAGCCTCCGAAGGATTTTTAGTACCAAACAGAAGGAACACATAACCTATGAACAGAGCGATCAGAATACTGAGAGCGAATCGAAGAAATTCGAGCCATGCGATCTTTGCCTTCATCCACCGGCCAACTCCCTTATCTGCGCTTCTGACTGTCTTCTGACACCGAGCATGTAATAACCTATATCGGTTTCAGTGAGTCCATCGTTTCTGAAACTCGCCACGATCTCTCCTTTGTACATGACTATGATTCTGTCAGCGATCTGGAGAACTTCCTGTAGATCCGTTGAAACTAACAAAACGGCTTTTCCTTCATCACGCATCTGTAAAAGCTTCTTCCTTACGAACTCGCTCGAGGCAACGTCTATTCCATGGGTGGGTTGGTTGGCAATTATTATCTTTGGTTCATTCGTCATCTCACGTGCGACGACGACCTTTTGCATGTTTCCACCGGAAAGCATTCGCATCAAAGTTGTGGGACTCTTCGCTCTGATGGTGAACCCTTTGATGAGATTTTGTGCATGGTTCAAAACAACTTTCGTTCTATAGATCAAACCCTTGCTGAAAGGTTCCTGCGAGTATCTATCTGAAATCAAATTCTCTGCCACAGTTAGATCGAGGGCGCTACCAACTTCAACTCTATCTTCGGGTATGTGTGAGATGCCGAGCTTTCTCAATTTCCACGGTTTGACTCCGAGGACGTTTCTTCCACTCACGATGATCTCGCCAGTTGCTTTTTCTCTAAGGCCCGTTATTATCTCAACGAGCTCCTTTTGACCGTTTCCTTCCAAACCAGCTATAGCGAGTATTTCGCCTGATCTCAGCTCAAAATTGATGTTCTTGAGTATGTGTGCTCCATCTTCTCTGAAGTAATTCAAATTCCTCACGGTCATGACCGCTTCTCCGGGCTCACGGAATGTCCTTTTTATATCGTATTCAAACTTTCTACCTATCATGAGTTCAACGATATCTGTTTCGCTCAGATCCTGATTTCTGTAAGTACCGACAACTGTACCGTTGCGCATTATCGTTATTCTGTCGGATATCTGCTTCACTTCGTTCAATTTGTGGGTGATGAATATCACAGTTATTCCGTTCCTAACCAAATTTTTCAGTACGACGAACAGTTCTTGGACTTCCTGTGGTGTCAATACAGATGACGGTTCGTCGAGTATGAGTATCTTCGCACCCCTTATGAGCGCTTTCATGATCTCCACACGTTGCTTCACACCCACCGGGAGATCCAACACCTTTTCTCTAAGTGGTAGCTCGAAGTTCAATTGCTTTGCAAGTTCACTTATGCGGCGTTCCATTTCTTTGATGTCCACACTCAGACCTTTGCGGGGTTCGATACCCAACATGATGTTTTGAGCGACTGTGAAGGAAGGTACCAACATGAAATGTTGATGCACCATGCCGATGCCGAGCGATATAGCTTCTTTCGGTGAACTCAGATGCACAGTTTTCCCAAAAACTCTGATTTGTCCAGTGGTTGGTTTTTCCATGCCAAACAAAATCTTCATCAACGTAGTTTTACCTGCTCCGTTTTCTCCAACCACGGCGTGTATTTCACCGATATCCGCCGAAAAATTCACTTCTTTGTTCGCAACGACACCGTTGGGATAGATCTTCGTAATGTTGATAGCTTCAATCGCTTTCACATCCATCTCCCCATGAAAGCTGGGGGCTAAAACCCCCAGCTGTCCATCACGGTTTGACACTCTGTCTCAGCTTGTCGAGCTGTTCTTGAGGCATGCCGAAGACCGTGCTGACTTTGATTTCACCTTTGAGTATCTTTTGTTCAAGTTCTTTTATTCTGTTTCTGAACTGTTCCGGTACGAGTTCTCTGTAATATTTGTTATCAGCTACACCCACTCCTCCTTCAGCTATTCCGAGCGCTTCCGCTTGACCGTATTTTAACTTGCCTTCCAAATGGAGTTTCAAACCACGGAAGATCGATACATCCACGTTTTTCATCATGGAAGTTACGATGCGTTTAGCGATTTCTTTATCGATGTCTTCGTAGATCAGCGCCTGATCGGAATCAACACCGATTGCCCATCTATCAGCTTCTTTCGCTGCCTCCAGTAGGCCAATACCAGTGTTACCTGCCACGTTGAAAATGATGTCTGCACCTTGTCGGTACATGGCTAAGCTGAGTTCTTTACCTTTCGCCGGGTCGTTGAAGCTACCGACGTATGAGATCAGGACCTTGATGTTCGGATTGACGTATTTCGCACCTTCAATGTAACCCACCAAGAAGTCGTTGATGACGGGTATATCCATTCCCCCGAGGAATCCTATGATGGGCTCAGGGTTGGTTTTTGGCATACCAGATGTGGTGATCAAAGCCGCAAGAGCGCCAACTAGGAAAGAACCTTCGTTTTGTTTGTAGAGAATAGAATAGACATTCTTCAGACCGGGTTTCTTGTAATTTACCGATGTGTCGAAGATGAAATACTTCTTCTCAGGATGCATTGGGGCGATCTCTTCTAAGATCTCTTGCATCTGCCAAGTTCCGACGATGATGATGTCATAATCTTCATCTGAAATGTCTTCCAAATATGGCCTCCAGTTTGCCGGATTGTAACCTGCTTCGATTATCTTACCTTGAACTCCCAGCTCCTTGATGGCCATTTGGATGCCTCTCCCTGCCGAATCAAAGAAAGACTTGTCTCCGAGAGCGCCGTTCAACAAAAGTACCACCTTCAACGGCTTTGCAAAGCTCAGTAAGACCATCAACACCAGCGCAAGGATCAAGAATCTTTTCATCACCACTCACCTCCCTCGATGAGTATTTCTATCGCCTTTATGGCAATTTGAATTGATTTTTCCAACCCCTCTTCGAATTTTGGACCAGCTTGGATGTAACCATCTTCCGAGAGTTCTTCTCTGACCGTTAAGATCGCACCAGTCTTTAGACCTTTGATCCTTCCCACCACGTAGAGTGCACCTATCTCCATCTCTACAGCTAAGACTCCCGCTTTGACGAGCAAGTTTTCTACGTGAGAATGCCTTTCGGGATCGAAATTTCTGCCATAATAAGAATCTGTGGATGCCACCACACCGACGTGATAGCGGTTGTTCACAATCTTTGCGGCTTTCACGAGTGACTGAACCACACTGAAGTCCGCAACGGCAGGATATTCAGGTATGATGTACTGTGCCGTTGTTCCATCCAACCGAACCGCCGCTGTGGCGATCACGCTATCACCGAGTTTGAGATGTTTTTGAAAAGCACCCGTGGTACCGACACGGATCACAACCTTGGCGTTCGTCGTTGCGAGCTCTTCAATGCCTATCGCCATCGCTGGAGCACCCATACCCGTAGACATCACGCTGACTTTTTTCCCGCTGAGGAAACCTGTATAGGTCAGATACTCTCTGTTCTCCCCAACTTTTTTTGGTTCTGAGAGATACTTAGCAACACGCTCAACTCTTCCTCTGTCACCGACAACGATTACGTATTCCCCAACATCTTCAGGGTTCACTCGAATGTGGTATCTTGGATCAACCAAGATCATCTACCTCCCTCTAGGGAGCGAAGTTTTTCGAAAAGAATTTCAAAGAATCTCTCCCTATCGACTTTCAGAAGGATCTCAGCGTTGGGTTGATTACCAGTGGTCCTCCATAGATCGACGACCGTTTGACCGTACGTCAGTTCACCTTTCGTTTCGACGTCCACGAAGTATTCCTTAGATTCAAAAATTTCTGGATGTATCAAATACATCACAGTGCATGGATCGTGCAGAATCGCTCCATCGATGTTGAAAATTTTTTTGTAAGTGGACTTGAAGAACATCAACAAATCTGCAAGTATTTCGAATTTCGGTCCAAAAGTTCTCAATCTGCTCGCTTCAGCCTCCGTCGCCACAACTTGATGGGTCAGATCCAGTGGGGCCATCACTATAGGTATTCCAGATCTGAAAACTATCTTCGCCGCTTCTGGATCGGCAAAGATGTTGAACTCAGCAACGGGCGTGACATTACCAAAAGCGATACCTCCACCCATGAGCACGATCTTGCTCACCCTGTGGGCAAGCTTTGGATACTTCAAAAGAAAGATCGCGATGTTCGTGAGAGGACCGGTCGGTACGAGAACTACTCCTTCGTATTTTTCAACCATATCTGCGATGAAATCAACTGCGTGCATTTTCTCGATCTTTCTCTTCGCCGGTGGGATCTCCGCTCCATCTAACCCAGATTGACCATGTATGTTCGGAGCCACCACGATGTTCCTAATCAAAGGTTTGGCTGCACCAGCGAACACAGGAACGTCGATGTCGAACAAATCCAAGATCCTCCGCGCGTTGTTGGTGGTGTTCTCAAGATACGAATTCCCCACAACCGTTGTAACACCAAGCAATTCGATCTCCTTCGACGCAGCAGCAAGTAATATTGCGAATGCATCGTCATGTCCCGGATCACAATCTAGTACGATTTGCAAACTATTCACCTCCAGAGTTTTCACTGATTGATATTATCATAAGATCATCTGCCATGACAATGAAGGACTTTTCCACGGTATACTCAAAATAGTTCGTGGGAGGTGTTGATCGTGAAGTTCTCACAAATTGTATATCAAAGACCAGACTTTGAAAAACTCGAGCAACAGTTCATGGAATCTTTGGAGAAACTGACCACAGCGAAGAATTTGTCTCAAGCAGTGGAGTCCATTAAGTTCATCAACAACATTAGGAAAAGTTTTATCTCAGCTATGAGTGTGGCAACCATTCGTTACTGCATGGACACGAGGGACGAGTTCTACTCGAAAGAACGAGAATTCTACAACGAGGCCGCTCCTAGAGCGGAAGCGTTACTCTTTCGTTTCTATGAAGCTTTGATCAAATCTAGCCTGAGAGACCAACTCGAGAGAATCTTTGGAACACGGCTTTTCAACATCGCTGAAATGACCATCAAAACCTTTGTACCGGAAATACTTGAAGACCTGATAGAAGAAAACAAACTGTCCAACGATTACGCTAAGCTCATATCCTCAGCCAAAATTCAGTTCGATGGCCGTCAGCTCACTTTACCCCAGCTCAAGGCGTTCGAGATGTCACCCGAAAGAGATGTTCGTAAACGCGCATGTGAAGCAAGATATCAGTTTTTCGCACAGAACGAGAGACAACTGGATGAGATCTACGATCAACTTGTGAAGGTTAGGCACCGAATCGCCACCAAGCTTGGTTTCAAATCCTTCGTACCAGTTGCATACCTTCGGATGAAGAGATCCGATTATTCACCACAGGATGTTAAATCGCTCAGAGACGTTGTTCAAAGGCACGTTGTACCGTTGATTCAAAATTTGAGGAACCAGCAACGAAAAATCCTTCAGATCGATGAATTGAAGTACTACGATCGACCGATCCTTTTGAGAGATGGAAATCCACGGCCCCAAGGTGATCTCCACGAAATTGTCAAGTCAGCCAAAACTATGTACGAACAGATGTCGAAGCACACGAAAGAGTTCTTCGATTACATGTTGGACAACGGTCTGATGGATTTGGAAAGCAGAGAGGGTAAATATCCTGGAGGATTTTGCGATTTCATACCCGATCACGGTATGCCGTTCATCTTCGCCAATTTCAACGGTACCGCACACGATGTCGATGTTTTGACGCACGAGGCGGGTCATGCTTTTCAAGTGTACAGGAGCCGGCACTTTGAAGTACCCGAATACTACTGGCCCACTGCCGAGGCTTGTGAGATTCATTCTATGGGCATGGAGTTTTTCGCCTGGCCATGGTTAGAACTTTTCTACAAAGAACGTGCTGAAGAGGCCAGGCTCGTACATGCTTGGGGTGGTTTGAACTTCATAGCGTACGGCGTGAGTGTCGATGAATTTCAACACGTGGTGTATGAAGATCCGTCCCTCACTCCAGAAGAGCGAAGAAAAGTTTGGCGACAGATCGAAATGAAGTACATGCCTGAGATAGATTACGAAGGTAACCGTTATCTGGAAAGTGGAGGTTTCTGGCAGCAACAAGCCCACATATATGAAAGTCCCTTTTATTACATTGACTATGTCATCGCTCAATTGTGTGCGATGCAATTTTTACAAAAGTTCTTTCAAGATCGAGTCACTGCATTCGATAGATATTTGAAACTCTGCGATCTTGGTGGTAGTTTGTCGTTCTACCAACTGCTCAAAGCCGCTGACTTGGGTTCACCATTCAACGAAGAAGTTGTCAAATCAACTGTCAAATGGCTCTACGATTGGATAGAATCTCGCGTCAATAAATTGAAGAGTTCTCCGTAAGACCTAGCTTTGTTACCCTCAAAGTCTGCTTGAAGTTGATCTAGATCGATCAGTATGAAATCTATTCCCGCATTCTTTGCGGCAAGAAAATCTATGATTGGATCGTCTCCAACGTAAACTGACTCTTTCAAGGGTACCCCACTCTTTGAGGATGCTACGAAAAACATCGTCGGATCAGGTTTTGGCTTACCAGCAACTTCTGAAGTGAGTATAAATTCGAAGAATCTTTCGAGTTTTAAAAGCTTGGCTCTATTTTCTTGCACCATTTGAACCCCGTTGGTGAGCACAGCCATTCTGAATCCGGATGCTTTCATCCTCTCCAAGAACGTTTCTGCTCCCGGTAAGAAATGAGCGGTTTGAGACAATTTTCTCAGATATTGCCACGAAATTTCCTGTGCATCGAGATCAGATCTTCCCAACAGAGAAATGAATTCTTTGAACCTCGCCACAACTATTTCCTCTTTTGAAAAACGACCTTCAGAGAAAAATCTCCACCATTTTTTGTTTATCTCTACATAAGTTTCAATCTCTTTCTCAGTCAGAAACGCTCCATGTGTAGAGAAAACAGCTGTCAAAGCTTCTCTCTCTGATCGAGCAAAGTCCAACAGTGTGCCATCCAAATCGAAGTAAACCATGCGATAGCTCAAGTTCATCATCCCTTCACACTCTGCTCTTTCAGAAACCGTATCACTTCCTCAAAAGATGGAATAGAACTCTGTGCACCGAGTCTTGTGACACTTATTGCGGCGGCCGCTGAAGCAAAACGAAGAGAGTCATAAACATCTTCGGTTTTCTCGTACCAAACAGCGAATGCAGCGTTGAATATGTCACCCGCGGCTGTTGTGTCGACAGCTTTCACTTTGAACGCGTCAAGTTTGTATCTCCCCAGATGCCCAACGAAGAGGCAACCTTTTTCTCCAAGTTTCAATAGAACATTGGAGCATCCCATTTCGAGGAGAGTCTCAGCGGCGGATTCCCCTTGTTTTCCAGTGATCTGTTGAGCTTCAGCCTCGTTGGGAGTTATGATATCGACGTATTTGAAGATTTCCCCATCGATGTTGCTCGCTGGCGCAGGATCAAATATGACGAACTTTCCTTTTTGTTTGAATTTTCTTGCTATCTCCAGGTTCACATCGAACGGTATTTCGTTCTGAAGGAGCAAGATATCGGCGTTCAAAAGTTCGTCGAGATGCTTCTGAACCAATTCGACATTCATTGAAGCGTTGGCACCTGGGAAGATGATTATTCTGTTTTTTCCTTCACGTGTGACCTCAATCATCGCAAAACCGTTCGGAAGCTCGACACGAACAAGGCCTTTCTCAAGGCCAGCATCGAGCAGAGTTTTATACGAAAAATCTCCATTTCCATCGTTTCCTACACACGTTAAAAAGTAGACACTTGCCCCGAGTTTCTTGCAAGCAACCGCTTGGTTGGCACCTTTACCTCCCGGAAAGCGGTTGTAAGAAATGCATCTTTGAGTTTCTCCAGGTTCTGTGAAGTGATCCACGGTCAAAACCAGATCAACGTTGTTACTTCCAACCACTGCGATCATGACTCTCGTCCTCCCGTTCGATCTCTGTAGTTTAATTGTATCTGAAAATGGTGCAGGAGCTGTTCGTCAAAAAGTTGGCAACCCCAACAAAGATTCCCATAGCGAGATACGTTGTCAACCCATACATCGGTTGTGAGCATGGTTGTTTGTACTGTTATGCAAGATTCATAGGTCCTTTCAAGAAAATGGCAGGTGTTTGGGGTAAAGATATCTTCGTGAAAGTCAATGCCGTTGAAATCTTCGAAAGAGAAATGCCACATTTGAAGGGACCGATACTCCTTTCAAGCGTGTGTGATCCATACCAACCACTAGAAGAGCGCTACCAACTGACACGCAGAATTTTAGAACTGATCAACTCTCATTTCAAATCGGCTCATATCCTAACAAAATCGAGCCTCGTTTTGAGAGACATCGATCTCTTGATCGATTCGAATGTAAAAGTCACCATCACCATCACGACCGATGATGATAGAGTCAGACGAATTTTAGAACCGAACGCGAGCCCCATAGAAGAAAGATTTGAAGCACTCTCACAGTTGAAAAGAGCTGGTGTAGACGTATCCGTTTTCGTTGGTCCGATTCTGCCCATGAACCCCGAAAAACTGGCCAGGGAACTGTCGAAATATGTGGACAAGGTATCGATCGATGGGATGAACTACACTTGGCAGGTTGAAAGAATTTACCAAAAATATGGTTGGGCAAGGTGGCTCAGGAAAGAAACCATGAATGCTGTTGCGAACGTGTTCAGAAACTTCCTCGAAGTCGTGTGAATCAGAAATGAAAATTTGCCAAGCTTTTCTCAACCAAGTATTCCATAGCCCCTGTTAGGACAGGGTTATTGGTGGATTTTCTTATCTCGATATCGAAACCATAGAAATTGTCCTTGACCGTTCTTTCAACCTGTGAGAGGATCTTATCGGTGATATTGACTCCCGTTCCTCCGACCACGAAATGTGTCACGTCAAGAGTGGATACCACATTCAAAACTATCGTGGAGAGCAATCTGACAATATCATCTTCGCTGAGATTCTCTTTCTTCAACATCTTCGCGTATGCATCACCAACGGTCTCGAATGGCTCGGTGTTGTAAACGATCCTACCGATCTCTCCAGCGTAACCTCTATCACCGCGGAATATGCTTCTATCGATTATCAAGCCACCGCCTAGCCCTTCACCCATGTGGATGTAGAACATGTTGCTCGTCTCCTTGTCCATTTTCATGAACTCCCCCAGAGCCGATAGATTCGCATCGTTTTCGATGAACACCGGTATTTCTAACGCTGATTTTAAGTAGTCTGCCAATCTCACCGTTTCTAAACCTTTGATCAAACTACTGCTTATCTTGCCAGTCTCTGGATTCATAACTCCAGAGATCGCGACACACATGCCGAGCATCCTCGCTCGGTTGATGCTTTCGAGCAACCGCTTCGATTCTCGCACGATCGATTCGAGGCCAGTATAAATATCTTCACTCAACTCAACGTGGCCAACATCGATCGTTTCCAGTGCACAGTTCATGAGAGCTATTCTGACTCTGTGGCTAGATAGATCAACCACTATTCCTAAAACTGCTTCGGAATCGATTTTCAAGAGCATAGGTGGGCGACCGCCCGTTGAAACACCCAACATTGTTTCTACAACTATCTTCTGGTCGATCAAAGGTTTCAAAAGTTGAGCCACAGTTGAATGACCAACTTGCAGTTTCTTCGCAAGCGCCGCTTTGGATATGGGTTGATGCTTTAAAATTTCTCTGAGCACAACTCTCAAGTTGCTCGACCTGAGGAATGAAGAGTTCCTTATCCTGCTCATCTATCCCACACCAGCTGAATTATATCAAACCGATCGAAGATGTTATGTCACGACTTATTTCAAGACTTGACATAAGAGTTGAAAGGTGATAGATTAAAAATCGGTGAACATCATTTCGAGGGGGTGACGTTATGAAGAGGTTTGTGGCGTTGATTTTAACAGTAGTGGCAATCTACGCATTCTCTGCAACAAAAATAAGGTTTTCGTTCTGGGGTTCACCTGCAGAGCTTCCTCCCTATCAAGAAATCGTGAAGCAATTTCAAGCTGAAAATCCAGACATTCAAATTGAGATCATCAACTATCCTTGGTCAACGTATTTTGACAAGATCCAAGCCATGATGGCCGCTGAGGATGCCCCAGATGTGATGTTCTTACACACGATTCCAAGTTGGGCGGCCAAAGGTGTGCTCGAAGATCTCACACCTTACATTGAGAAATCGAATTTCCCGGTTAAAGCTTACAACCAAGAACTTCTGAGTACGTTCATGTACAAAGGACGCATCTATGGATTTCCACGTGACAACGACACCACTGTGCTCTTTTACAACAGAGATCTGTTCGACGAAGCCGGCGTACCTTATCCTGACTACTCCTGGGATTGGCAGAAATTCTTGGATGCCGCCAGAAGACTCACCAAGAGGGATGCACGCGGTAGAGTGACTCAGTGGGGAGTAGTACTTGAAAGAAACAAGTGGCACTTATGGATACACATGAACGGCGGTAGAATTGTTGATAACTATGACAATCCAACGCGTTGCACACTCAACGAAAGGGCAGCGGTTGAGGCTATCCAGTTCATAGCCGATATGATCCTGAGCTACAAGGTTGCTCCATCGATCGCTGAACTCGCACAGCTTGGCTCAGCTGCCGAACTTTTCACCACAGGTCGTGTGGCTATGGTTTTGACGAACGCCGCTCAAATAAACATGTTCTTGACGAACAAGAACTTGAAGTTCGGGGTTGCCCCACTGCCTTACAAAGTGACGAGAACCAACACGCTCGGTGGTGCTGGTTTCGTCATGTACTCAAAATCCAAGAACAAAGAAGCAGCATGGAAGTTCATGCAATTTCTCTGCGGTCCAAGAGGGCAAGCCATATTCGCCAAGAGTGGAGACGCAGTACCAGCGATGAGAACGCCTGAGACAGTGAAAGCTTTCACGAACAACCCACCAAGTGAACAAGAAAGATTGATATTCTTCACTGAAACGAGCTTCGGTGTCAAGTTCCCACAGATCCCTGGCTGGTGGGAAATATTTGAGTACGTCACTCGAGAATTGGACTACGTTTGGACTGGTCAAAAATCGACGGTTGAAGTGCTTGAATACGTCACTGAAGAAGTGAACAAAATGATAAAGAAATTTGGAACCTGGTGATCCTCGCGCGGTGCGTTTGCACCGCGCTTTCAAAGGAGATGATTGAGTGGTCCAACGCGTCTTTGACGTCCACGTTCATTTCGTGAGCAGAGATGACGAATACACAGAGAGAGTGGAACGTTTATTGGAATATGCTCAAGAATTCAATGTGAAGAAGATCGTTTTGATCGGAAATTTTGGATCCAACCATTTGGTGGAGAGGGCTTTCAAGGAATATCCCGATATCTTCTTGGGTCTCGCACGTATCGACATGGACAGTGAGAAACCAGATATCGTGGACGAATACAAAAACAGGGGGTTTGCTGGTCTGAAAGTCATCCTCACCGCGAAGGACTACGACGATCCTTCTTATTTTCCATTCTACGAGAAAGCCGAACGGAACAACATGGTCGTGCTGTTCCACACAGGCATCATAGGTGGGCCGGTGGATTATCTTCTACAAGAGCGGAGTGCGATGAGTGAATATGAAGACCAAATACAGCAGATACTGAAAGGCAAATCGTCGGCCAGGATGAGATCCATATTCCTTGACACGATAGCCAACACTTTTCCGAAGTTGAAGATCATAGGTGCTCACCTAGGCTGGCCAGAGTACATGGTTTCATGTGCTATAGCGAGATGGAGAAAGAACGTCTTCTTCGATGTTTCCGGTGGAGAGGTGGTGAGGAGACACATCATAGAAGGTAAATACATAAAGAGAGAGATTTCAGTGAGCAAAGTCTTGTTCGGAACCGACAGCAACATCGAAAAGATGCCGACGGAGGTTATTTGCTGGTACGATTCGCTCCGTGCCATGGGCTTGAGTTATGAGGAGATCGATGCGATCATGTACAGCAACGCGGCGAGAATTTTTGATGTGGAGGAATAGTTCGAATGACACTCAGGAAAAAAGAAGCTCTTGCAGCATGGTTTTTCTTATTGCCCGGTTTCGTCGGTTTCACGATTTTCGTTTTTGGAGCGGTGTTGTTTTCTTTGGGCTTGAGTTTCTTCGAGTGGGACATGCTGACCCAACCCACCTTCGTTGGACTAAAGAATTTTACCAGGTTACTTTTTGAAGATAAGACTTTCCACTTGGTTTTCAAGAACACTCTTTGGTTCGTGGTTGGCACAGTTCCAACCCGTGTGCTATTGGGTTTGCTATTCGCACTCATTCTGGTTAGGAACGTTCCAGGTAGAACCTTCTTCAGAGCTGTCGTGTTTTTGCCTGTGATAATACCGACGGTTGCCGCTGCTATGGTTTGGAGATGGATTTTCAACGCAGACTTTGGCCTTCTGAACGATTTTCTCTATCACATAGGGGTTTCAAATCTTCCAAGATGGTTGTCACATCCGAGGTGGGCCCTCACCGCCATCGTGATACTCAGCGTTTGGAAAGATGTTGGGTTCTCAACGGTTCTCTTCATGGCGGGACTACAATCTATTCCTTCCACAGTCTACGAAGCCGCTAAGCTCGATGGAGCAAACAGTTGGAAGATTTTCCTTCACATCACGCTGCCGTTGCTCTCCCCAACCACTTTCTTTGTGATCGTCATCAACGTCATAGCTTCTTTTCAAGTGTTCGATCAAGCTTACGTGCTGACGGGGGGAGGGCCAGGTAACGCAACCAACACGATCGTTTACTACATTTACAACAACGCTTTTCAATGGTTCAGAATGGGTTATGCCGCTGCGGTCGCTTGGATTCTATTCGGCGCAATCTTCATCGCAACGTTCATTCAGTTCAAATATCAAAAAAGGTGGGTATATTACGAATGAGAATCAAAGAAAGAATTCTAAATTGGTTCTTGTTCTCCATAATGGTCTTGGTAGCTTTCTTCATGTTGATTCCTTTCTTTTGGATGTTTTCTACATCTTTGAAGAGTTTAGGGGAAGTGTTCGAATATCCACCCAAATGGATACCGCGTGAACCTCTCTGGGAGAACTACTCCCGAGTTTGGTCGGTCGTTCCGTTTGGAAGGTATCTTCTGAACAGTTTGATCGTTTCAAGCTGTATAACGTTTTTACATCTGCTGGTCGCTTCGCTCAGTGCTTATGCGTTCGCGAGATTGAACTTCCCTGGCAGAGACAAACTTTTCCTGCTCTATCTAGCGACTCTCATGATACCAGGTCAAGTCACGATGATTCCGAACTTCATCCTCATAAAGTTGCTGAGGTTGACCGACACTTACACTGGTCTGATTCTGCCGAACGTTTTCACAGCCTTCGGAGTTTTTCTATTGAGACAATTTTTCTTGACCATACCCAAAGACTACGAAGACGCTGCGAGAATAGATGGTGCCTCGAGGTTTTACATCTATTCTAGAATAATTCTGCCGCTCTCTATCCCTGCTGTGTCCACTTTGGCCATCTTCACGTTCGTGTTCCAATGGAACAATCTCCTCTGGCCACTCGTGGTTGTGAGCAAAGATTCGATGAAGACCATAACTTTGGGGCTTGCAAGTTTTCAAGGCATGTATGGTACCACATGGAATCTGCTCATGGCCGCAGCGATGATGGGTGTGTTACCATCCATAGTGGCATTCCTGCTGGGGCAAAGGTATCTCATAAAAGGTGTGACGCTGACGGGTTTGAAAGCCTAATTCATGTTCAACGCGACATCTTTTCTATAATGTACGCCTTTGAAATGTATTTTTTGAACCTCGCGGTACACCCTTTCCCTAGCTTCTGTGTATGTTTTTGCCGTCGCACAGACGTTGAGCACTCTACCTCCGCTCGTGATGAATCTGCCGTCTACAAGTTTCGTACCAGCATGGAAAATCAGAACCTCAACTAATTCTAAGCCTTCTATGGTGAAACCAACTTCGTAGTCCCCTGGATACCCCGCACTGGCCAGAACAACACACACACATTTTTCATCCAACCAGTCGAGCTTGAGTTTTGACAATTTGCCCTCAACTACAGCGAAACATATTTCACTGAGATTCGTCTTCATTAGTGGAAGTACAACTTGAGTTTCAGGATCGCCAAATCTCGCGTTGAACTCCAACACTTTTGGCCCTTGGTTTGTGATCATGAGGCCGATGTAGAGTATCCCTTTGTAGATGATGCCCTCTTTTTGAAACGCAAGTGAGAGTTTCTCAAGAACGTTCCTTCTCACCATTTCGAAAATTTCTTCGCTGTAATGAGGTGCCGGAGCAACGGCTCCCATACCACCGGTGTTCGGGCCTCGGTCGTGATCGTGAGCTCTTTTGTAATCCATGGCACTCAAAAGCGGTACGAAATCTTCACCGTCACTCAAGACCATCAAGCTCACTTCTCTTCCTGAGAGAAACTCTTCGATGATGATCATCTTTCCAGCCTCACCGAAAATTCGCTTTCTCATGAGTGAATCGATCGCTCGAAGGGCTTCGTGATGATTCAAAGCGATGTAGGTCCCCTTCCCTTGCGCCAGTCCGTCTGCCTTTATCACTATTGGAAATTCGCACGTCTCGATGTGCCTTTCTGCTTGCACGGCGTCATCGAATACTCTGAACCTTGCCGTGGGCACACCGTACTTTTCCATCAGGCATTTAGCGAAAACTTTGCTGCTCTCAATCTTTGCAGCTTTTCTATTCGGTCCGAAAACTTTCAAACCTTTCGCTTCGAACTCATCGACTAAACCTTCCGCGAGGTATGCCTCAGGACCAACCACGGTTAAATCCACACGCTCTTTCAACGCGAGTTCCAATATATCGTGAACCGTTCGCGCATCGAAGCACTTTGCGTTCAACGATATGCCACCGTTTCCTGGGGCACAAAGTATCTCTAAACTTTTTTCTTGCGAAAACTTCCAAACAAGCGCGTGCTCCCGACCACCGCCGCCGACAACCAAGATCTTCATGTAGATCACCTCAGTGTTTGAAATGACGTGTCCCCGTGAAAACCATCGCCATGCCATATTTGTTTGCAACTTCGATCACTTCATCGTCCCTGATGGAACCTCCAGGTTGGATGATGGCCGAAACCCCACTCTTCGCTGCGAGTTCCACCGCGTCGGGAAAGGGAAAAAATGCGTCGGAGGCTAACACTGATCCTTTAGAATTTTCACCTGCGATCCTCAAACAATGTTCCGTAGGCCAGAGTCTGTTCGGTTGCCCCATACCAACGGCGAGGGTGCTTCGATCCTTGGCAAGCACGATGGCGTTCGACTTGACGTGTTTTACGACCTTCCATGCGAACAACAAATCTCGTAGCTCTTTTTCTGTTGGCTTTCTTTGACTGACTATCCTCAACTCTCGATAATCGATCTCATCGGGAGTTTGGAAGAGCAAACCACCAGACAACTTTCTTAAATCGTAAATGTCAACCTTTTCTTCGAGACTGACCCTCAGCAATCTTAAGTTTTTCTTTTTCTTAAGTATCGATAAAGCTTCCTCGCTGTAAGAGGGGGCAACGACAACCTCTAGGAAAATGTCAGCCATTCTTTGTGCCGTTTCACCATCGAGCGTTCTGTTGAAAGCAATGATCCCTCCGAAGATCGATACTGGATCTGCTGACAATACTTTCTCGAAGGCTTGTAATAAAGTTTCTGCACACGCGACGGCACATGGATTTGCATGTTTTACAACGACACAGCAAGGCTCATCGAATTCTTTCACTGTGGAGGATGCAGAATCAGCATCGACGAGGTTGTTGAAGGACAATTCTTTACCGTGTAGTTTTTGTGCGTTCACTATACCATCTCTCGACAACGGATCTTTGTAGAGCGCCGCCTTCTGGTGTGGATTTTCACCGTAACGAAGCTCACAAACCTTTTCGTAGGTGAGAGTTAAAAGCTGCGGGAAGAATTCTTCTGCAAATCTAGAGAAATAGGACGAAACAATGGCATCGTACCAAGCACTGTACTGAAAAGCTTTGCATGCGAGTTTCAGTCTATCTTCTAAAGATAAGGAACCATCCTTCAATTTTTTGGCGACCCAGCCGTAATCCGAAACGTCACACAGCGGTACAACGTGCTTGAAATTCTTGGCCGCCGCACGCAACATCGCAGGTCCACCGATGTCAATGAATTCAACTATCTCATCCAAATCGTTCTTCTCTTCGATGGCATTTTTGAACGGATAGAAGTTGACCACAACCACATCGATGGGTTCTATTCCCAACCTTTCGAGTTCTCCGATTTGGTTCGGATCATCGCGGTCAGCCAAGATCGCTGCATGGATGTATGGATGAAGGCTTTTCACCTTACCCCCCAACAGTTGGTTGAACGAGGTGATGCTCGAGGTTGGTACGACGGCCACACCATTTTTAAGCAAATATTCTGCTGTACCCCCTGTACTCATTATGGTGAAACCGAGTCTGGCAAGCTCGCCCACAAGGTCGAGGATACCACTTTTATCCCACACCGATATCAAAGCATTCTTCACACACTTTCCCTCCTGATCAGCACTCTTCTTCCCTCGATCTTCAATCTGCCTTCGGCGAACAACTTGATCGCTTGAGGAAGCAATTCATGCTCGACGTTCTTCACCCTCTCCGCGAGCGTTTCAGGTGTATCCTCGTCGAGCACTTCAACAGCTTTCTGGAGGATGATCGGTCCTCCATCGACGCTCTCGTCCACGAAATGGATCGTCACACCGGTGATCTTTACACCATACTGCAAAACGGCTTCGTGCACTCTCATACCATAGTATCCAGGACCACAGAATGCGGGTATGAGTGAGGGATGAACGTTCATGATTCTCCATCTGAAAGCACTTATGAAATGTGGGGAGAGGATGTTCAAAAAGCCTGCCAAGACCACCAGGTCAACCCCGTAAGAATTGAGAATCTCTATCATCTTGCTTTCGTATTCGACTTGATCTTTGAAGTCCTTCTTTCTCACGATATAAGTGGGTATACCGAAACTTCTGGCCTTCTCCAAAGCTGGGGCGTTCTCTCTACTGCTTATCACAACTGAAACTGTGGCTGGTATCTCTTGAGTCAAGCATCTTCGAACGATCGCGACCATGTTCGAACCAGTACCAGACACCAAAACACCTAAAGACAACCTACTCAAAGAACGATTCCCCTTTCACCACGTTTCACTTCACCCAAAAACCACACCTGCTCTCCTTCCTCTTTCAACTTTTTTGCAATCTCGTCGGCTTGATCTCGATCGACTATCAAGACAAAGCCGATGCCCATGTTGAAAGTTCGAAACATCTCCCGATCGCTTAAATCACCGAGTCGTTGAATGAGCTGGAATATGAAAGGAACACTCCACGATGTTCTGTCTATCCTCGCTTCCAATCCGTTCGGCAGAACCCTCGGTATGTTCTCGAGGATGCCCCCACCCGTTATGTGGGCCATGGCATGGATCGCTGGGCTCAACGCCTTCAAGACACTTTTCACATATATCCGCGTTGGGGTTAGCAACTCTTCTCCCAAAGTTTTCGCAAGTTCATCTATATAGCTATCGATCGTGTAGTGCTCAAATAGCACCTTTCTTGCGAGTGAAAATCCGTTGCTGTGCATTCCACTCGAAGCCAAGCCGAGTATCACATCGTTTTCCACCACTCTTGAGCCATCGATGAGCTTTTCCCGCTCGACTATACCCACGGCGAACCCTGCCAAATCGTATTCTCCTTCTTTGTAAAAATCTGGCATTTGGGCCGTCTCACCACCGATCAACGCACAACCAGCTTGTAAGCAACCTTCCACGATGCCCTTGATGATCGACTGTAATCGATCAAGCTCGAGTTTTGCAGTGGCTATGTAGTCTAGGAAGAAGAGTGGTTTTGCGCCGTGTACCAACACATCGTTCACACACATCGCCACACAATCGATGCCCACAGTGTCGTGTTTATCCATGAGAAAGGCTATCTTCAACTTGGTTCCCACTCCGTCGGCACCAGACACCAACACTGGTTTGTCGTAACCTGAAGGTAACTCGTAAAAACCTCCGAACGAACCTATATCGCCCAGAACTTCCTTCGTGTAGGTGAAACGCGCAAGACGCTTGATGAATTCAACGTTTTTATTGGCCGCATCGAGATCAACGCCAGCTTCTTTGTAAGATCTAAACATCCTCTCATCCTTTCTCGAACAAGTACTTCGTGTTCTCGCAAGGTACCTCAACCGGGTAGGATCCGTCGAAGCACGCAAGGCAAAGATGTTCACGCGACATCCCTGTGGCTTTCAACAATCCCTCCATGCTCAGATATCCAAGTGAGTCAGCACCTATCATTCGTTCTATCTCCTTTTCAGCGAGCACCGATGCCACGAGTTCCCTTCTGTCCGAAGTATCAACGCCGAAGTAGCAACTGTACCTTATGGGAGGTGAGGCGATCCTCACATGAACGGATTTCGCTCCCACATCCTTGAGCATCTGCACGATTTGACTCATGGTTGTGCCTCTCACGATCGAATCGTCCACCAAAACGACCCTTTTGTCTTTGACCAAATCCTTCAGTGCGTTCAATTTCAATTTGACTCCCAGGCTTCTGAGCTTTTGGGAAGGTTGTATGAAGGTCCTCCCTACATATCTGTTCTTGATCAAGCCCATTCCGTAGTTTATGCCGGATTGACTGGCATAACCTATCGCCGCGATCGTTCCAGAATCCGGTACACCCACGACGATATCTGCCTCTACTGGTTGTTCCATCGCGAGAAGTCTTCCCGCCATCTCGCGAACTGAATAGACGCTTTTACCTTTGAAGAAACTGTCCGGTCTAGCAAAATAGACGAATTCAAAAATACAAAACGATTCGGTTGAAGAATCGATCATAAGAGTCTCCAAACCGTCTTTATCCACCACCACAACTTCCCCAGGTTCGATCTCTCTGATGAACTTGGCACCAACTGTATCTAGAGCCACAGTTTCCGAGGCGAAGACGATTCTATCGTTCAAAGATCCCATACAGAGGGGTCTGAAACCTTTAGGATCTCTCACCGCCAGAAGTCTTTGATCATCCATGATCAGCAAACAGTAAGCCCCTTTAGCGATGTTCATGAGATCCAAACACGCCTGAGCGAGATCCGTTTGAGATTCGAGCAATTGAAGGGCCAATAGCTCGCTATCGGTCGTTGTGCGAAAGGTTATATGCTTGGTTGTCATGCGAGTTCTGAGTTCCTTCGCATTCACGAGGTTTCCGTTGTGAACAACCGCGATCGTTTTTCCCTTCCATTCAACGACGATCGGCTGTGCGTTATCGAAAAGGTTCGAACCAGTAGTCGAGTACCTAACGTGCCCCACGGCCAGTTGACCGGACAATTCATCTAAAATCTCTTCGTTGAAGACCTCGTTGACTAACCCCAAGCCTTTGTGAAATTTGATCCTTCGTCCATCGGATACGGCTATACCCGCACTCTCTTGACCTCTGTGTTGTAGAGCGATGAGTCCGTAATAAACCAGCTTCGAAATTTTAGGATCAAAACTCGGTGAAAAGATACCAAATAGGCCGCAGGCTTCTTTCATTCGTTCACCAGCTTCTCGAGGGAACGTTCATACACCGATTTCATTTTGGACACTTCCTCTTCGATGAGCGTTTTTCCGTTCACTTTGATCACAAGGCTCGTTCCACCGACCCGTCCAACGATGGTGAACGGTACACTCTCATCATTCATCAATCTAGCGAACTCTGATAGATTTTCTTCAGACAGACTCGCCACTATTCGGGATGGACGTTCACCGAAGAGGAGAAAATCTGTTCTCGATCGGCTCTCGATCTCGCAACTTGCTCCAACGTTTCCCAAGATGCAACATTCAGCCAAGGCCACCGCTAAACCACCCTCAGAAACATCGTGTGCAGAACTCAACAGATCTTTTTTTATAGCCCTGAGTAGAGCTCGATGCAGCCTTTTTTCAAACATCAGATCGATCGTTGGCACTGGTGCATCCTCGATCCCATGAATCAACCTCACATATTCGCACAAACTCTCTCCACTCTCTAAAGGTCCAAGCAACACGATGAGATCGTTTGACCGCTTGAAGGCGGCGGAACAGATTTTAGAAAGATCTTCTATGATTCCAACCATGCCTATGACTGGTGTGGGATGAACTCTTGAATCGTCAGATTCGTTGTAGAAACTCACGTTGCCACTCACAACTGGTATGTTCAGAGTTTCAGCTGCGTCCTTGATTCCATCGATGGTCCTTTCAAAGGCATATGCGACTGTGGGATCTTCAGGATCACCGAAGTTCAAACAATCAGTTATACCTAAAGGTTCCGCGCCGACCACCACTAAATTTCTCGCCGCCTCACAAACTGCCATCTGTGCACCGATGTAAGGATCCACCGAACAGTACAGCGGATTGCAGTCGGTAACAGTCGCTATCGCTCTGTTTGTTCCTTTTATTCTGATGATCGCGGCATCGTGTCCGGGTCTGAGTACCGTATCGATTCCCACCATGTGGTCGTACTGTTCGAAGATGTATTTGCGACTACAAACGTTTGGACTGCCAAGAATTTTCAGAAAGACAGTATTTAGATCCTTGGGGATGGGAACATTCAACTCGGTGGTCCTTCTTCGTAACATTGCACTCGGTTTGAGTTCGATGATCGGCGCTTCCGTCAGTAATTTCACTGGCAATCGGACCACGATCTTTCCATCGTAGATGGCAGTGAAGAAACCATCATCGACGATTTCACCTATTTTGGAAGCCCTTAAACCCCATTTTTTGAAGATTTTCGCAACAGTTTCTTCAAAACCCTTTTCTACCACCAGCAACATGCGCTCTTGTGACTCAGACAGCAAGATCTCTCGTGGCGTCATGGCTTCTTCACGCACTGGAACAAGAGAAAGGTCCACCAACACACCTTTTCCACCTTTTGCAGCGACTTCAGAGCAAGCTGAGGTCAAGCCAGCAGCCCCGAGATCTTGAATGGCAAGCACACAATCGAGTGTGGCTGACTCAACGCAGGCTTCGATGAGGAGCTTCTCCATGAACGGATCGGCTATCTGAACACAGGGACGCTTTTTCTCACTATCGTCCGAAAGATTCTCCGAAGCAAAACTTGCTCCACCGATGCCATCACGTCCAGTGAGTGATCCAACCAACAACAGCGAAGCATTCGATTTCGAAGCTCTCGCAAACTTCAAATGTTTCTTCTCGACCAAACCCACACACATCACGTTCACTAATGGGTTCTGTGAATAACACGAATGAAAATAGACTTCTCCGCCAACGGTCGGGACCCCTATACAGTTTCCATAGAAAGAGATACCCGACACCACACCGTGGAACAGATATTTCACTCGAGCTGATGTTGGATCTCCGAACCTCAGCGAATCAAGCAAAGCGATGGGCCTTGCACCCATCGCGAGAACATCCCTCACGATCCCTCCAACACCCGTGGCGGCACCGTGGAACGGTTCAACTGCGGAGGGATGGTTGTGGCTTTCCATTTTAAAAACGACCGCAAGACCATCGCCTATATCCACAACTCCTGCGTTTTCACCGGGTCCTTGTATCACCCTGGGCCCACGAGTTGGCAACCTTCGCAGAGAACTTTTCGAATGCTTATAGCCACAGTGTTCTGACCACATCACTGAGATCATCGAAAGCTCTGTCTCGTTTGGTTCTCTGCCGAGTTTTTTCAAAATGAGCTCATACTCCATCTCGGTGAGACCGAACATCTCAACTCGTTGCATAGACACGCCTCCGAGAAACATAAGTTAAGATCGATTCGAAGAACCTTTTTCCATCAGTATTCCCTAAAACATCTTCGCAACATCTTTCAGGATGAGGCATGAGGCCAAAGACGTTCCCATCTTCGTTGATGATCCCAGCGATGTTCATGTACGAACCGTTGGGATTCGTAGAATCGATCGTTTTTCCATCCTCATCACAATATTGAAGTACTATCTGATCTGGTTTCAATCCGCTTGGAGATGGGAAATACCTTCCCTCACCGTGAGCTATGGGCATGCGAATGACTTCTCCTTCCTCAAAAAGACAAGTGAAGGGAGTTCTGTTGTTGACAACTTTCACATGCACTTCTCGACATACAAATTTCAAATTGATGTTTCTCAATAAACTACCAGACAACAAACCTGCCTCGGTGAGAATCTGAAAACCGTTGCAAATGCCCATGACGAGTTTTCCAATCCTTGAAGCTTCCTGAACACTCCACATGACTGGTGAAAATCTTGCTATCGCGCCAGGTCTGAGATAATCACCGAAGGAAAATCCCCCAGGTATGACTATCAAATCGAAATCGGTGGGTGCAAATCTTTCTTCGTGAAACACGTAGTGACAATCTACACCAAAAACATTCTTCAGAACGTGGTAAGTATCGCGATCACAGTTGGAACCAGGAAAAACTATCACGGCAGCCCTCATGAAATTTCCTCCACGTTGAGTATTTTGTAAGATTCCACCACAGGATTCGCGAGCAATTTTTCACACATGGAAATGGCTCTGACCTTCGCCTCTTGTTCACCTTTCACGTCCAAAACTAGTTCGATGAGCTTTCCCATTCGCACACTCTCAACACCTTCAAATCCGAGTTTTTCCAAGGCACCTTTAACAGTTTGGCCTTGTGGATCGAACACGCCTTCCTTTGGGAGTATCTGTACCGTGACTCTGTACATGGCCCTCACTCACAGATACGCTTGTAGATCTCCCAGTAAGCTTCTTCAACCTTGCCAAGGTCGCGTCTGAATCTGTCTTTGTCGAGCTTTTCGAGAGTAGTCGCATCCCAGAATCGACACGTGTCTGGAGATATCTCGTCTGCCAGTAAAATCCCATGCGCACTCCGACCAAACTCCAGCTTGAAATCGACCAATACGAGATTTTTTTGGGCCAGGTACGATCTCAATATTTCGTTGACTTTGAGGGCCGTTTGTTCAATGAAACGCAACTCTTCTTCGTCGGCTAAATCGAGGGCGAGGGCGTGGTAGTGGTTTATCATTGGATCGTGCAACTCATCGTTCTTGTAGGTGAATTCAACGATGGGAAATTTCAACGCCGTTCCTTCTTTTAATCCAAGCCTAGAACAGAGACTACCTGCGGCTATGTTTCTGACTATCACCTCTATCGGGATGATCTGTACGGCTTTCACGAGCATCTCTCTGTCATTGAGGAGTTCAACAAAATGTGTCTTAATACCATTCTCCTCGAGCAACTTAAAGAACGCTGCCGACACTTTGTTGTTCACGATGCCCTTGCTCGGGATGATACCCTTTTTCTGACCATCGAAAGCGGTTGCGGTGTCTTTATACTCAATTATCAGATAACCTTCTCTTTCAGTTTTGTAGACCTTCTTCGCTTTCCCTTCATAAATCATCTCAACTTTTCTCATATTCTCACCCCTTCTTCCAATTGAGAACTTCTTGTTTCATTTTTTCACGATGATCTTTCAATCTCTGTGAGAGCTTTTCGTCTTTAAGCGATAACATGGCTACAGCAAACAGAGCGGCGTTGACGGCTCCGTCTATACCCATGCAAGCAACGGGTACACCACTCGGCATCTGCACTATGGAGAGGAGTGAGTCCAACCCGTTCAGCGAAACCGCCAGAGGCACCCCTATCACTGGCAGAGTGGTGTTCGCCGCTATGACACCCGGTAGATGCGCTGCCTTGCCAGCCATGGCGATGATCACTGAAAAACCGTTCTTCTCAGCGTTCTGCGCGAACGAAAGAGTCTCGAGGGGGGTTCTGTGCGCGGACAAAACGAAAATTTCGTGAGGAACTCCGAATTCTTCGAGGAGCTTTCCCGCACGCTCCGCGTGAGCAAGATCGCTAGAGCTTCCAACAACGATCGCCACTTTCAAAATATCACCTCCAAAAAAATAAAAATCCGGTAGGCCTTGGTCTCTACCGGAAAAAGAAATGAGCCCTTGTAGCCAGGACAGTTTACGGCTGTCCGGTAGAGACTCCCGAGCCATATTCTCGGGATTATACAAGGGCCTCTCCCTGTGGGAGGGAAATATTCACTTTCAATTTTATGATAGCACAGCTTCTCAATGAGAAACAAGTTGCCGTAAAGTTAATGAGAGTTTCTATGAGGTTGAAAGATCTTGACAAGTTCTACAGGATATGGTTGAATAAGATGTGGTAACGTTACCACATAAGGGGGGATGTAACTATGAAGAAGGGCTTTATAGTCTTGCTCACCATCTTGACCTTCGCGTTCTTACAAGCTTCAACGTTGAACGTACTGCTGTGGGACGATGCTCTCACTCAAGCCTTGAGAGCCGGATTGGCTGAATTCGAAAAGGCAACGGGTATCAAAGTCAATCTAGAACTCGTGCCCAGTGGCACTTTGCTTCAAAAAACGCTCATGAGTGTGAGTCCTAACTCGGCTGATTATGACTTAATCGCTGTTGATGAACCGAACATCCCTATGGTCGCGCCACTCTTGATAGAGTTCGATGAGTGGCCACAGACCAAGTTTTTCCTGCGACCACCCATGAGCGACATCATGCCTCTCGCACTGTCGGCTGGGCAATGGAAAGGTAAATTCATGGGGTTACCAGTGAATGCGAATATCTATGTATGGCTCACCAGAAAAGACATCATCGAAAGGTACAAAGATGAATTCAAGGCACAGTACGGCTACGAAATGAGAGTTCCGAAAACGTTACAAGAACTACTGGAAATGAGCGAATTTCTATCGAAGAAAGGTATCTACGGTTGGGCTCCTTTCACCAAGCCAACGGAAGGTGCCACGTGTGAGGCTGTATGGATGTTCGAAAGTTTTGGGACAAAGGTGCTCGAAGTTGATGAGAGAGGATACAGAGTCGTGCTCGATAAGAAGAAAGCTATAGAAGCGATTGAATTTTACAAAAAACTGCTCAAGTACGCTCCCGAAGGAGCTCTAGATTTCGGTCATGCCGAAAGAATGGCTGCGTTCTCGAGTGGGAAAGTATTTTCTATGTTCAACTGGCCGGCACTGATACCTGATCTGGAAAATCCTGACAAATCGCTCGTTTACGGAAAAATAGTGTACACACAACCACCAGCAGGACCTGCAAAAACGGCAGCAATCAGGGGAGCTTGGATCGTCGCGATTCCAAAAGCTGCCAAGAACAAAACGGCTGCGGCAGAATTCGCATACTGGTGGATGTCCATTGAGACTGGTAAGAAACTGATACCGAGAGGTTTAACACCGGCGAGAGAATCTTTACTCAAAGACCCTGAATTTCTGAAAGACAGACCATGGTTCAATGGCATATATCTCTCGATGATGTACGCAGTCGAAAGACCAAGATTTGAATATTACCCAGAAGTCTCAACCATTGTGAGAACGCATTGGCTGGATGCTATAAGTGGTAGGGTTGCTCCCGAAGTGGCCATCGACAGGATGGTGAACGAGATCAATGCACTACTCAAAAAATATGGATACTGATGGTAGAGGGGGGCGGGGACACCGCCCCTTGCACTTATTCTTTGTGCTACCCGCAACGGTTGTCGTCATGGCCGTTTCGATTTTTCCAGCCATTTACGCCGTCTATCTATCTTTCACGAACCGCCGTTTGATGTGGTTAGGCACGATGAAGTTCCTCGGGTTGGAGAACTACTCAAGAATGTTCAACGACAGTTTGTTCCTACACTCTTTGAGGCTCCAATTCACCTTCATGGCTCTTGCAATTCCAATTGAACTCATCATAGGATTTCTTGTGGCATTGCTGTTCTTAAAGGATTTTCCTCTTTCAAGACTGTTACGTTCACTCCTGATGCTCCCAGTGTACGTTCTACCCGTCGTTTCTGGATTGACTTGGAGGCTCATGCTTCAACCTGAATATGGAATGTTGGGCAAATTGTTCAAACAGATTTCTTTGGGTCCTGCCGCTTGGCTTGCAGATGTGCGTTTTGCCTTCGTTGCTGTAGTACTTCAAGACGTTTGGCGCATGTGGCCGTTCATGTTCATGGTACTCTACGCAGGTTTGACCTCAATACCGAACGAATATTTGGAGGCGGCGCAACTAGATGGTGCCACCCCTTTTCAACGGCTCTTTTGGGTCATCATACCACTGATAAAACCAGTGATCGTGACTGCGTTGTTACTGCGCTTGATCGACGCGCTCAGGATATTTTCGGAAGTCTACGTCATGACTTACGGGGGGCCTTCGAACGCCACGATGCTGTTACCATTGTATATACACAGGCGCGCCTTTGAATTTGGTGAAATCGGCTATGGTTCGGCTTTGGGAGTGTTCCTGATGATCGTTTCTCTGCTGATCACCTACCAACTGATCAAAAGGAGCATGCGTGGTGAGCTGGCATGAAAAAAAGACTGCTGAAGCTTTTTTTGTTCGCCATAGCCTTATTCATCGTCTCCGTTGAGCTGGTCCCCATACTGGTGATCATCACCAACGGCTTCAAAAAAGACATAGATATATGGACGAAAAGTCCCTTCTATTTCAAACCTACGGTGCACAGTTACTATCTCATCTTTTCGAATCGTGACTTTAAAATGTCGCTGAGAAATTCCTTCACCGCAGCAACCATATCGGCTTTAACATCAGTTTTTTTCGCCTCCCTGGCTGCGTTTGGATTCACGAGGTTCGATTTCAAACTAAAATTTTTACTCCTCATAGCGATCTTGCTCACCAGAATGATACCTCAAATCACGTTGGCCCTCCCTTTCTACTTACTGTTCAGAACTCTTGGCTTGAAAGATAACATCGTTGGATTGAGCGTGGCGCACATCAGTTTTAACTTACCCTATGTTCTTGCACTCTTGATACCTTTCTTTGCGAGCGTGCCGAGAGATTACGAAGAAGCTGCCAGAATCGACGGCTGTAAAATGTTCGGAGTTTTCTGGAGAATAACACTCCCGTTATCTTCTGCAGGATTGGTCGTCGCCTTCGTCTTTGCGTTTCTCATGTCTTGGAATGAGTTTCTCTACGCACTCGTTTTGACTGGACCGAATGCCAAAACGGCCCCGATAGTGATCAACGCCTTCCTCGGTCAATACGCACCTTTATGGGGACAGCTTTCTGCAAGTTCTACGATAATGCTTTTACCCGTGTTCGCCATAACTTTGGGATTTCAAAGATACATTTTGAAAGGTTTATGGACTGGTGGATTGAAAGGCTGAGCGGAGGTGAAGGTATGAAATTTTTTTTGGACAGTGCCAAGCTCGATGAGATCTCCTACGCCATAGAGCACTGGAACATCGACGGAATAACTACAAATCCAAGACACTTGGCGAATGCCGGTCTGAAAGTCGGTGAGTTCGCATCTCAAATCAAAAATCTGATCAAAGGTACCGATATCTCTGTGAGCATCGAAGTGAATCCACACTTAACGGATGCAAAGGAGATCATGAAGGAAGCTCGGTATCTGGCGAGTCTGTGCGAGAACTTTGTCATCAAGATACCTGCCACAGAATCAGGATTCGAAGCTTTGGCACAACTATCCAAAGAAGGGATCAAAGTCAACACAACGCTGGTTTTCACCGTCTTTCAAGCAGTGAACGCTGCTCGTTTGGGCGCCCACATCATCAGTTTGTTCGTCGGGTGGCGGGAAGAGAGGGGTGAAACGGATACAGATCTCATAGCGAAGGTGGTCAAAGCTGTGAAAAATTACAATTATCAATCGAAGATATTGGTCGCGGCGATCAGGTCTTCGAAACACATAGCCGATGCTGCTCTGGCTGGAGCGGACATCGTCACTGCTTCGTGGGAAGTTTACAAAAGGGCATTCGAAAATCCATACGTTGAACTCGGTCTGAACATATTCAAAGAATCGTGGAACAAGCTGGGAGGGATGTGAATGGTGCACTTTCTGGTTCACAAACCGATCGATCATGTGGGTGTTGCCGTGAGAGACCTCAAAAAAGGTGAGACAGTTTTCGGACGGTGCCTCGAAACGAATCAAGAGTACAGAATCACCGTTTTAGAGGATATACCCCTTGGTCACAAGATCGCACTCAAAGATATAGAGAAGGGAGAACATGTGGTTGAGTACGGTGAAAAGATAGGTTTCGCACTTCAACATATACCGAAAGGTTCTCACGTTCACGTTCACAATTTGCGGAGTTTAAGGTGGGGGTGAAACGTCGTGAAAAGATCGATACTCGCTTACAGGAGAAAAGATGGAAGGATTGGCGTGAGAAACCATGTACTGATATTGCCCGTAGACGATATATCCAACGCGGTTGCCGAAGGGGTGGAAAAAAACGTTTATGGCACTCTGGCCGTGCCACACCCGTATGGACGCCTACAGTTTGGAGAAGACCTCGAACTGTTCTTCCGAACTTTGATAGGGACGGGCAAAAATCCCAACGTCGCTGCGGTGATCGTCATAGGGGTTGAACCGAAGTGGACGATGAAAATCGCCGATGAGATCGCAAAATCGAATAAACCTGTGGAGGCCTTCTGGGTAGAACATCATGGTCAGCTCAAAACTATAGAGAAAGCTTCACGAGCGGCCGTTCGATTAGTTGAAGAAGCTTCCAGACTGAAGAGGGAGCCTGCAGATATGAATGAACTCGTGATAAGTCTAAAGTGCGGAGAATCCGATACAACGTCAGGTCTCGGATCGAACAGGGCAGTGGGCCGTTTCACCGAGAAATTCTTGGAGATCGGTGGAACCGTACTGTTCGGCGAGACGACGGAGCTGACCGGAGCGGAACACATCGTGGCGAGCAGGTTCAAAAAGCAAAAGGATAGGGAGAGATTTCTGAAGATGTTCGAAGAATACCAAAAGCTGATAAAGTCTCAAGGGGTGGATTTGCTCGGCTCACAACCTACGGAGGGGAACATAGCGGGTGGTCTCAGCACGATCGAGGAAAAGGCCCTTGGAAATTTACAGAAGATAGGTGGGGCTCTGATAGATGGTGTCCTTGATTACGCAGAACCACCCACTGGACGTGGACTTTTCTTCATGAACACATCTTCCGCAGCAGCAGAAGCTGTGACCCTGTTCGCAGCAGCTGGTGCCGTGATTCACTTGTTCCCGACTGGCCAAGGAAATCCTATAGGAAATCCGATAATACCTGTGATCAAAATAACTGCTAATCCGAAAACAGCTGAAAACATGTGGGAACACATCGATGTAGATGTCTCTCGCCTACTTCAACTCGAGATCAGCCTCGATGAGGCTGCTGAGTTGATATGGAACCACGTCGTAGAGACCGCTGAAGGTAAACTCGTGAAGGCTGAAATTCTGCACCACAGAGAGTTTGTACCAACGAAGCTCTATCCGAGTGCGTGAGGTGATGAGAGGATGAAAATGCTCGTGGCTGGTGAGAAGGTGGGGGGTAAGGAACTTCCGGTGGTTTTTCCCTACGATGGAAGCGTCGTGGATGTAGTTCCTGACGCGAGCGATGAAGACATAGAAAGGGCACTTTCCAAAGCTGTTGAAGGTGCTACAGTCATGAAAAAGACGCCGTCGTGGAAGCGGGCAGAGATCCTTGAAAAAACCGCGAAGTTGATCATGAGCAACCTTGAAAAGCTCACCGATCTGTTGGTTTTGGAGGTTGGCAAGACGAAACGAGAAGCTAGAAGTGAAGTCATAAGGACCGCCGAGTTGTTCAAAATGTGTGCAGAAGAAGCTCGCAGGATTCACGGTGAGACTCTTCCTTTTGACAGTCTGAAGGGTTCTGAATCGAAGCGTGGATACTTCGTACGAGAACCAGCCGGTGTAGTCGTTGCCATCACACCGTTCAACGTTCCACTAGCTCTGTGTGCTCACAAAGTTGGACCAGCCATAGCTGCAGGTAACGCGGTGATCGTCAAACCTGCAACGAAGACCCCCTTGAGTACGATCGTTCTCGGTGAACTCCTTTTGGAAGCTGGTATGCCTCCAGAAGCACTCAGCGTGATAACTGGTAGTGGCAGTAGAGTCGGTATGAAACTCGTCAAAGATCCACGCGTCAGAGTTGTGAGTTTCACGGGCAGTGTTTCAACAGGTGAAACGATCGCGAAAGAAGCCGGTTTGAAGAAACTGTGTATGGAGTTGGGTTCGAACACACCGATGATCGTGTGTGAGAGTGCCGACATCACGAAAGCTGTGAAAGCCACAGTTTCAGGTGGTTTTTCGATAGCTGGACAAGTTTGCATATCCGTTCAGAGGGTGTACGTACACAAGAAAATCTTCGATGAATTCCTCTCTATGCTCAAAATCAGTGTGGAATCTTTGAAAGTAGGTGATCCTAGGGATGAGAGCACGGACATGGGGCCGGTGATAGACGAAGCGAACGCCGGAAGGATAGAAGAATGGCTCAATGAAGCCGTTCGAAAAGGTGCAAAACTCGTGACAGGTGGAGAACGTACAGGTACGTTGATTCAACCTACGGTACTCGCTCAGGTGCCGAAAGGAACGTTCATCATGACCGAAGAACTTTTTGGACCAGCCGTGGCAGTCAACGAGTTCGAAAGCCTTGAAGAAGCCATCCACGAAGCCAATTCGACTAAATATGGCTTGCAAGCTGCAATATTCACGAACAACTTGCAAGAAGCTTTCAAAGCCATAGAGGAACTCCAGTTTGGAGGGGTCATCGTCAACGAAACGGCGAGGTACAGAGCAGACTTCATGCCATACGGTGGGTACAAAATGAGCGGCCTGGGAAGAGAAGGCGTCAGATTCGCCATCGAGGAAATGACTGAAATAAAATGCATCGTTGTTGAAACAGGGAAGTGATGCGCATGTTGCGTGTCGAAACTCGCGGTGAAGAGCTTTCCATCACTTTTGGAAACATCGTCTTGAAACACTCACCCAACAAGCCTCTACTGTTCTACGGTTATGGAGAGGCGAATTACTCCATGTCTCACGGTAACTTCAAAATTGAGGATGAACTCTTCTTCAAAATCCCAGCCAAGCGCTTCAGCATAGAGGACTCAAAGATCGTTTTCGATGACTCTGTAGAGATGAAGTTGATCGTTCAAAAAGATCTACTAGTTGTGAGATTGCATCCCTTGAGAAAGCTCAACAGGCTCTGGTTCAGGCTCGACGCTCGTAAGGATGAACATGTCTACGGTTGCGGTGAGCAGTATTCCCACTTCGATCTCAGGGGAAAAAAGGTTCCCATCTTCGTTTCCGAACAAGGTGTTGGTAGGAACAGAAAGGACTTTTTGACGCTCATAGCCGATTTTGTGTACGATGCCGGTGGTGATTGGTACTCAACTTATTTTCCACAACCGCTGTTCGTTTCTTCGAGAAAATACTTCTGTTTTGTTGATGGTTCATCGTACATGATGTTCGATTTCAGCAAAGAAGATTTCTTTGAGTTGATGGTTTGGCAGTTGCCTGTGGACTTATATTTCTCTTCACAAGAGACCTGGGAAGAGCTGTTGAACAAGTTGACAGAAACGCTTGGAAGACAAACCACCCCTCCCGAGTGGATCTATGACGGGATAGTTTTAGGCATCCAAGGTGGCACCGACATCGTTTTGAAAAAGCTCGAAAAGGTGAGATCGAAAGGACTCAAGGTTGCGGGAATTTGGATCCAAGACTGGGAAGGAAGGCGAGTCACGACCTTCGGCAAACAATTGTTCTGGAACTGGTCGTACTCCGAAGAACTCTATCGAGATCTTCCAAAAACCATCGAAAAACTCAAAGGGGAAGGAATCAGAGTGCTTGGATACATCAATCCTTTCTTGGCGCTCGAAGGTGAACTTTACAGAGAGGCTTCCAAGAAAGGTTATCTCGTTAGAAAGAACGATGGAACGGAATACCACGTTGTTATCACCACTTTCCCCGCTGCGATAGTGGATTTAACGAATCCAGAAGCTTTCGAATGGCTCAAGGGTGTGATCAAGAAAAACATGATCGACATCGGTCTGTCGGGTTGGATGGCAGATTACGGGGAGTATCTACCCGCAGATGCAAAATTGTTCAGTGGAGAACCTGCAGAGATTTTTCATAACAAATTTCCCGTAGAATGGGCGAGGTTGAACTACGAAGCTGTGAAAGAATCTGGTAAGCTCGGTGAAATAGTTTTCTTCATGCGTTCTGGGTATCTGAAAAGCGCTCGTCATACTCCAATGTACTGGCACGGAGATCAGCTAGTTAACTGGTCAAAGGATGATGGTTTACCATCGGTGATTCCTGCCAAACTTTCACTGGCCATGAGCGGTGTGGCTTTTGTGCATTCAGACATCGGTGGTTATACAACACTCGCGAAGAACCTTCCAGAACGCTTGACAGGCTTTAGAACGGTCAGAACCAAGGAGCTCTTCATGCGCTGGGCCGAGTTGAGCGCTTTCGAGCCCATGATGAGGACACACGAGGGAAATTGGCCAGAGGAAAATTGGCAGTTCGACTCAGATGAAGAGACCATCGATCATCTGATCAGGATGGTGAATCTCCACGTCCAACTCAAACCCTACTTTTTGTCTTGTCAGAAAGAATATTTCGAGCGTGGTTTGCCACTGTTTCGACCCATCATGCTCTACTACGATGGAGACGAGTTTAAGACAGAACAATACGAGTTCCTTCTGGGGAGAGACATTTTGGTCGCACCAGTACTGGAAGAAAAAGCTACTGTGAGAAAAGTCATCCTTCCAAACGATGAGTGGGTTCACTATTGGTCTGGCAAAGTTTATAGGGGCGGTGAGCACGAGATAGTGGCTCCGCTCGGCGAGCCACCATTTTTCATCAGGAAGGAGGCAAGAGTGTTTTGAAAGATCTGAAGATAGGAATAGTCGGACTCATGCAACCCAATTTCAGGGGAGACAAAATTTTTGTTTACAAAAGGTGTCTCGAGGAGTTGGATGAACTTTCTCAAGAAATGAGTTTCGAGCTATACTATCTACCAGAACTCATCAGTGAGTTGGCACAAGCACAGCATGCTCTGAATTTGATGATCGAAGAGCGAGTGGATGCACTGTTTGTTCTGAACGCGTCCTTCGCTTCAGGAAAACTTGTCCAGGTTTTCTCGAAACTCGAGGTACCGTTGTGTTTATGGTCTGTGCCGGAACAGACCAGTTCTGGTCCTCTACCTCAAAATTCTTTCTGCGCTATGAATTTGAATGCGAGTATTCTCAAAAGGATCGATCCAAAGAGGAAGTTCAAATGGTTCTACGGTTATCCCAACGATGAACTTTTCAGAACTAGGCTTTCTGTGACTGTGAAAGCCCTCAAAACTCTCAAGAAACTGCGCAAATCAAGAATTTTGCTGGTTGGAGGCCACGCGCCAGGTTTTGATAACCTCGTGTACGATGCCACCTTGCTTCGAGAAAAATTCGGTATAACCGTCGATGAAATGAGCTTCGATCAGTTCAAGACCATGGTGCAGAGCGAAGTCGTGACGGATCGCGATGTGGATCGACTGTTGAAAAGGCACGAAGAAATCGATGAACTTTCTATGATGACTGTTGAAAAACTCTCAGCTGTCGTTAACACGGTCGAAAGGCTCTCGAGAGAAGGTTATCAAGCTTTCGCGATCAGTTGCTGGCCAAATTTTAGAAAGGAACTTTCGATGGTTCCATGCGCTTCGTTCGGTCTTTTGAACGATGAGGGCATCGTAACGGCGTGCGAAGGAGATGTACTTGGAGCCATCAGCATGTTGATCCTGAGCTATTTGGCTGATCATCCTTCCATCGTTCTAGACATTTCATCTTTGGATCTTCAAGATGGTTCCATCTTGTTCTGGCACTGTGGAGTTGGCATGAAGAGCTATTCTAAGAATTTGAAGATGAAAAAACATTTCAATCCAGGTCCTTTCGATCCTCAAAAGGGTTGGATCGAAGTGGCGGCCGTTTCAGAGATGATAGTTGAATCAACGCACGCCACCGTTTTGAGGTTGACGGACGAAGGCAGAAAGTTTTTCACATTCGAAGGTGAATTTCTGAGTGGGGAAAAGCCTTCTTTCGATGGAAGTCGTGGTTGGTTTGGACGGTTCAAAAATCACAGGGGAATGAGTTTTGAGGTTCTGGATCTGGTCAACACTATAATGATCAACGGTATAGAGCATCACTTCGCGGTGGTACGAGGCGGATGGATGAACGAAATCGTTGAGATTTGCTATTGGACAGATTCAGAGTTGATCGACATTGAACCTTACACCGTTAGTGCAATAGGAGGTGTCAACGATAGAGAACCGAAAGCATCCAACGATCAGGGACATAGCTGAACTGAGTGGATATTCGATAAACACTGTCTCGAGAGCTCTGCGCGGCAGAGGCTATGTGAGTCCAGAGGCGAAGAGAAAGATATTGCAAGTTGCAGAGAGCATCGGTTATTTCAAAGACAGAACGGCACTATCTCTGAGGAACAGACAGAGCAAGATCATAGGCGTGATCATCGTTGACAATTCGAACCCTTTCTACGCCGATGTTCTGAAAGGTATCGAAGAAGAAGCTTACAAGGAAGGCTATGAAACGATCCTAATGAACACCTACAGAGATCCAGAGAGAGAGAAGATCGCTTTGATCAGGATGATAGAGAGACGCGTAGATGGCATCATCATCACCTCGACGCAACAAAACTGGGATTTTCTGCTGAGGGTCAAAAGACTTGGAATGAACGTCGTGCTGGTGGGATCTCACCATCCCGGTCTCATTTCCGTCAGGCCAGACGATGTGAAAGCAGGTTACATCGCCACCAAACATCTGATAGACATGGGACACAAGAACATAATCATGCTGAACTCACTGCCGAGCAAATTCACAGCACAGATGAGATTGAATGGTTATCTACAAGCGCTCAACGAGAGTAATTTGACCGCACGTGTACTCAACTCTTCGGAAGGTTTCGACAACGCTTACAGAACGATGAGCAAATTTTTGTCATCCTGTGATAGAAACTTCACTGCTGTTTTTTGCTACAACGACATTTTCGCTTTCGCCACGATCAAAGCTTTGAAGGATCATGGCTGGCGTGTTCCTGAAGATGTGAGCGTTGTGGGGATCGACGATTTGGTTTTTTGCAGCTTGATTTCACCACCGCTCACTACGATTCGAATCGATAGATTTCAACTTGGAAGTGACGCGTTCAACATGGTGATAAACAAGATCCAAGTCACCGAGAAAGTGAACAACGTTGAGCTGGTTTGCAGAGAAAGCGTGAAGAAGTTGACGTGAAAATTGCTATTTCAACCTGAATCGAATTTTTTCAAAAATCGGACCAGTTGTACAGATCGATCAAAACTGGGATAATCTTCATCGGAGGTGATGGTGTGATCGAGAGCGTCCTCGTTCGAAAGAGCGTTTGGGTGAAAGTCTTATTGGCGTTCGGTTTTTCAGTCCTCACGGGATTGGCAGCTCAAATCAGAATACCTCTTCCTTTCACTCCCGTTCCCGTCACGGGACAAACTTTCGTTGTGCTTCTAACACCGTTTTTGATTGGAAGCTGGTCGATCTTGAGTCAAGCGGTCTATGTAGCTTTGGGAGCAATAGGTCTACCGTGGTTTGCAGGTTGGAATGCTGGACTAAACGTAGTGCTTGGTCCTACTGGAGGTTATCTGATAGGTTTCATCCTGGCTTCTTTGTTCCTATCGTCGTACAAAAAAAGATATTACTTCGACAAGCTGGTCTCGATGCTATTGGCAAATTTCTTGATAATACACGGCCTTGGTTTGATTCAATTGACGATCTGGTTTTACACCAAAGGTTCAACACCAAATTTTTGGAAACTGATTTCCATGTCCCTGTTGCCTTTCATCCCTGGTGATCTGATCAAAATTTTTCTAGCATCATCCATTGTTTCTTTGAAGTTCAACCCAAAGAAAGAGTGAACCCCATTCAGGGGTTCACTCTTCAATCGGCTCAAAGTCTTCCTTGGGAGCACCACAGACTGGACAAACCCAATCTTCTGGTAAGTCTTCGAAAGGTGTCCCCGGAGAGATGTCGTTGTCTGGATCGCCTTCAGCAGGATCGTACACATAACCACAGATTATGCATCTGTACTTCTGCATCGAACGAAACCTCCTCAAGTTGTTTTCTTTCTTGTCTTTAGAGATAGCTGAAGCGAAATTTGTTGATACGTCTCTTCAATTATTCTATCATGGAGAATATGAATTATACTCATAAGAGGTGGGTTAAGAATGCGTCTTGAAAAACTCGAAGGGGATCTATTCAAACCGGATTACGAGCAATTCTCCATCGTTAATGTGTCGAATTTCGTCTTGGAACACTTTGGGGTTCAGACAGTTCATCCCGCGTATCCTTTAAGGCATCTTGTTCCTGGCATATCTGAAGGTGTAGAGAAGATCGTGTTCTTCCTCATAGACGCATTGGGCATGACCAGTCTGGAGAAACTTTTGAATAAAGAGCGAGTTTTCCATGATTACACGATACTTGAAGCAACTTCGGTTTTTCCAACGACCACCTCTTCTGCGATAACTTCGTTGTTGACGGCAACGACTCCCATAGAACACGGTATCCTCGGATACGCGCTTTACATAAAACAACTTGGAACCTTGCTGAACATGATAGAGCTTTCCTCTCCCATCATGGGGAAGGTCACTTCGACTTTGAACAATAAAGATCTGATGTTCGAGAAAACAGTTTTTGAGAGACTCTTGGAGATCGGTGTGAAGAGCTTCGTGTTGACCTCGAAAACCATCAGAAATTCTGGTCTTTCGACTCTGGTCAACACCGGTGCGTCCATCAGATCTTACCAAAGTTTCGGTGACATGTTCTCAAAGTTCCGAGAAATCCTGCAGGAAGATGGTCCATTTTTCTGCTTCGCGTACTGGGGACTCCTAGATTCTATAGGCCACAAGCTCGGTGTCGACTCAGACGCGTTTGAGAGTGAGCTTTATTGGCTTCTCAAGATGTTGGCAAGAGAAATTCTACCCATTTTGCCAAAGAACGCTTTGCTCGTTGTTATGGGTGATCATGGGCAAATCTACACCCCATGGGAGAGGGAAACGTGGTGGTCCTGGAAAGACCCGATCTCTCAGTTTTTCTCGATCCCACCTGGAGGCGAGATGAGAATGATGCATATTTACACTGCTGAACAAAAAGAAGTGATAAAATACTTGAGTGAAAAATATGCTGATAGAGCTATATCGATGACTAGGGAAGAAGTGTTGGGTTTGCAACTCTTCGGGAATGTACCATCGACGTCTTCGAGAGCCATTGAGAGAATAGGAGAAGTTGTGCTCATCGCCAGGGAGAATTATTCCTTTTATTTCAAATACACTGGTAAAGAAGAAAGCTTGAAATCCAAGCATGGAAGTTTGACACTTCAAGAGTTGATCGTTCCTTTGATGCTGTTCAGGAGGTGATAGGTTCTTACTGAGAAGCCCGACACACGGTGAAGTAAAAATTGATGAAGCGAAGGTGTACATAGAGAAATTTTTAAATGGTGATCGATTCAAGCTCTTCATCGGAACCGACAGTGACGATCGAGACGGTGTTGTGACGTTCGCTACGGTGTTCATAGTTTACAAACTCGGAGTTGGAGCGATCTATTTCTACACGATCAAGCGCGAACGACGTTATTATGATGTTTACTCGAGGATCTTTGAAGAAACCCACCTGAGCTTACAGATGGCTGATTTCGTCAAGCGTACTTTAAACCTGGACAGCGCCGAAATTCACATCGATGCCGGTTATGAAGGACCGAGCAAACAGATCATACCTTCCATCGTCGGTTACATAAAGGGCATGGGTTACAGCTACAGATTGAAACCTTGGGCTTTCGCTGCGACTAAAATTGCACATAGGCATACGAAATGAGTCTCAATTTCTCAACATCGTAAAAATTTCCATCAGCCTCTCCGTATCAACGTTTCCTCCAGACAGGATCACCACAATTTTTTTATGCTTCAAAGGCAACTTTTCGAACATCACCGCTGCCACCGTAACTGCCCCAGAAGGTTCAACCAGGACCTTACAACGTTCCAGCAAGAAAACAACCGCTTGGGCGATCTCTTTTTCCGAGACGAGGAGCACATCTTCAACATACTTCTGCACTATGGGGAAGGTCAACTCACCGGGACTAGCCGTTCGAAGACCATCGGCAATCGTTTGGATATTCGAAAGCTCGACCCTGTGGCCAGCTTTTAAAGATAGATAAGTGCTGTTGCTCTTTTCAGGTTCAACGCCATAGATCTTCACGTTCGGTTGTTTCTCCTTCACATAGGTCGCTATTCCCGCTATCAAACCACAGCCACCACAGGGAACCAAAACGGCATCCACTTCGTCTAATTGCTCAAGCACCTCCAATCCGACGGTGCCCTGACCAGCCATTATCCAGAAGTGATCGAACGGGGGAACAAAAACTCTACCTTCTTCCATCGAAATCTGCTTTGCACGATTCAAACGTTCCGTGGAAGAAGTTCCAAATCTTTCAAGCTTTGCGCCGTATCCTTCTATGGCTGCCACCTTCGCCGCGGATGCATCCTTCGGAACGACGACTTTCACATCCACTCCAAGGATTTTTCCAGCCAGCGCTAGGGCTTGTCCGTGGTTCCCCGAGGAACCTGTTACCACACCTTTTCGGCGTTCCCCATCGCTCATTGAGAGCAAGAAATTCATCGCCCCTCTTATTTTGAATGAACCACTCTTCTGAAAATTCTCCGCTTTCATGAATATCTGTCGCTTCGTCATCTCATTCAAAGTTCCTGATGTGAGGATGGTCGTTCTGTGGATGAACCTCCGTATTCTTTCGTAAGCTTCCTGAATCTGCTTGGCAGTCAACACACTCATCGCCTCACTCTTCTGATTTTTCTGGCGATCTCGAACAACACGATACCGGCACTGACGGACACGTTGAGCGAATCTATATCTGAATACATCGGCACAGCAATGAGTTCATCACACTTCTCTCTGATCAATCTACTCAGACCTTCACCTTCGTTTCCAAAAACCACCACCACTGGAGATTGAAAATCCTCCTCATAAACGCTTTTACCAGACATATCGGCACCGTAAACCCAGAAGCCTTCCTGCTTCAATCTTTCTATGGTTCTAGCGAGATTCGTCACGATGATCACTGGAATCCTCAGCACAGTTCCCGCCGACACTTTCACAACCGCTGGTGTAACCTTAACTGAGCGATCTTTGGGTATCACGATCGCTTTGGCCCCTGCCCCGACGGCCGTGCGGGCGATGGCACCAAAATTGTGGGGATCAGTTATGTGATCCAGAACGACCAAGAGGTCACCTTCGAGTTCGGTCTCGTCAGCATACCGAAATTCTAAATCTATCACGATTCCTTGATTTTTCTCTTCACCACACAGTTTGATGAGCTTCTCTTCGGACGCGAAGGTCACAGGATAACCAGCCTTCTTCAGCTTTTCGAAAAGCTCGGACGGCTTATCCTTTTTATCTTCTCTCAGATAAATCATCCTCACAGGGTAGCGAATCTTCAGAACTTCCTCAAGAACACTTTTACCGTACACGATCATTCGTAGCACCGGTCAGGCTGACCATCAGAATCCGAAACATTTTGTCAAGATCGCCCACAAGGTAAAGATAACCAATGAGCGCTTCCAAAGCTGTGCTCTTACGGTATTCCTCGTCATTCCCATACTTCTTTGCAGTTTTACTGTTCATCGCACGCTTCACGAGCCCCATTTCTTGTTCGTTCAGCGTGGGAAGAATTTGATCTAAACATCTGGCCTGCGAATGCTTCGAAACTAGACCAGATACCCTCTTGTGGATTTCCTTCACGTTAAGCACGTTCAAAGAGCTGATCTTTGCGAAAAATCCGTGTATCGCATCGCCGAGATACGCGAGGGTCGATATGGGAAGCAACGATGCTTCAGTCTTGCTGGGACGAGGTAAATTTTCTAATAGCAACTTCGTCGAGATAGAGTCTATGTAATCGATCTTGTTCGAATGCATAAGCTTTGAACCTTCTTTCACGGAGATTTTGCAGTATTTTCCTTTCTTTTCTTGCTTCAAGATACTGATCTCTCAAAGTTTCTTCCTGCTTTCTCAATTGATCCAACTTCGACTTTAAGCTTTCGATCTCTCTCCAGAGGATCTCTCTGTATGTGAGCAACTGGGATAACTCGAATCCGGTGACCCCACGAGTCGATCGAGAAAGCGTCCTCAGATCGAGGCTACGCAGTTGTTCTTCAAACCCTTTCAGATCGGTTTCAATGTCCTTGATTTGGTTTCTCAAAGCGTTGAGCTGAATCTTCAACAACTGTTCGTGCGAGATTTTCAACGAGAGTAACCTGGACAATCTGAATCTGAACATGTTTTACACCCACATTATTATAAGTGATAGAATCGTTTTCAGGACTTGGGGGTGCGAAGATGGACCTTGTCGATTTCAAAATGACTAAAGATGGACTCGTGCTCGTGATAAGACACTATGAAAACGTCCAATCGATCTTGGACCAAATCATTTCAAAACTTTCCCAAATGAAGGGCTTCTTCGCTGCTGGTGACAAAATCATGCTCATGATCGAACGGCACGAGATGCATTCTCATGATATACCGAAGATCATTTCACTGTTACGGGAGCATGGTATAGATGTAGCTCAAATACTGATAGGTGAATCGTTTCAACCGGATCTCAGTGCGTTGAACCGTATGAAACTGCTGGAAGAACGTGAAACGAAGTCCGGTACGAAGGTTATCAGAAAGCACGTCAGATCAGGGCAAGCGGTGGTACACTCTGGGGACATTTTGGTGATAGGAAACGTCCATGCGGGGGCGGAGTTGCTCGCTGGAGGTTCGATCGTAGTTTTTGGGAACGTCAAAGGAACCCTTCGAGCTGGTTTGAACGAGGGCGATAACGCAGTCATCGCAGCTCTCAGCATGCAACCATCGTTGTTGCAAATCTCTGGATACACTTTGAGAGAAGTTTCGAGTTACGAAGAACCAGTTGTGGTACACGTAAAAAATGGTAAGATCGTTGTGGAAAAAGCAAAGGACATCAAATTCTGAAACGAGGAGTGATCGAAGTTGAATACGAAAGAGCTTTTGATGTCACTGTCAAACATCGATGGGCCAGCCGGATTCGAAGGCCCCGTACTCGATGCGATAGAACAGATCGTGAAGGGTTTATGCGACAAAACTTGGCGCAACAAAGTTGGAACGCTCATAGCCGAAAAGAAAGGTTCAGGGAAGACGAAGTTGGGAATCTTTGCACACGTAGACGAAGTGGGTCTCACCGTGGCGAAGGTAGAAGAAGGTTTTCTCCGACTCGAAACCGTTGGTGGTGTGGATCCTAAAGTTCTACTCGCACAGAGGGTGAAGGTGTACACGAGAGAAGGAGTGGTGAACGGGATCGTCGGTATCCTCCCTCCACACCTTCAAAAAGAAGAGCACAGATCCAAATTCCCCGATTATGACAAAATCTTCGTGGATGTTTCGTGCGATGAACGTGGTGACAAAGTCCGTGTCGGAGACATTTGTGTTTTCGACGTGAAACCGATAGAGATCAACGGTAAGATTTCTGGGAAAGCTTTGGATAACCGAGCTGGTTGTGTCTCTCTACTCCTCGCTGCGAATCTGCTTCGAAAGTTACAACACGATGCGGACGTCTATTTCATTTTTTCAAGCCAAGAAGAGGTACAGGGACCAGGAGCGATCTCAGCAACTTACGAGCTGGGACTCGATCAAGCTGTAGTGGTCGATGTGACACACGCGAACGTGAAACAAGCCTCTCTACCTCTGATAAAGCTCGGTGAAGGGCCAGTTCTTGGGATTGGACCTACTATAGATCCGGGATTTTACAAACGCGCCCTGGACATAGCACAAAAACACAACGTGAAGGTTCAGATCGAACCGCTTCCAGGTCGTTCTGGCACCGACACCGATCAAATTCAGATCACACGCATTGGTGTGAAAACCTTGCTGATTTCTATACCGTTGATGTACATGCACACACCGGTTGAAGTTGTGGATCTCAAGGATGTAGAGGAAACCGCAAGACTTTTGGCATTCATCGCCGCTGAGTGAGGAGGTGTCTTCTTTGTATCTGAAGGAGTTATCGATGATCAACGGAGTATCGGGTGATGAAGGTAGAGTACGAACCTTCATAAAGCAACAGATACAGAACAAGGTGGACCAACTGTGGGAAGATAAACTTGGTAATCTGATAGCGCTGAGAAAGGGAAGCGTGGGAAAACGAAAGATACTCTTGGTGGCACACATGGATGAAGTTGGATTCATGGTGACGAACATCGACGAAGATGGTACGCTGTGCTTTGCGCCTGTTGGTGCTGTGGAAACTCAAGTTGTCATAGGTAAACAGGTCAAGATCAACGATTCGATTTTTGGTGTGATAGGTTTCAAACCTATTCATCTTCAAGAAAAAGACCAACTGCTCAAACCTCCGAAGTTCGAAGAGTTGAGGATCTACATAGGTGCCAAGAACAAGGAAGAAGCACTCAAAGCTGTCAAAATAGGCGACTATGTGTGCTTCGTCACAGAATATAGGGAAAACGGGCACAGAGCGAGTGGAAAAGCCTTCGATGATCGTGTTGGATGTTCCGTGCTGATGGACGTCATAGATAAACAAAATCGTTACCAAGACGACGTTTATTTCGCCTTCGTCGTTCAAGAAGAAGTGGGGTTGCGTGGGAGCGCGGTTGTGGTTGAGCAAGTTCATCCGGACGTATCCATCGTTTTGGAAGGTACGATCGCAGGTGACGATCTTGGATTGGAAAAGGATCGATGGTCCACTCACTTGGGTGAAGGACCAGCGGTGACGTTCATGCACAGTGGGTATGTCGTCAATCAGAGAGTTTTTCAAGCGATCGTGTCTGTCGCGGAGAAAAATGGTATACCCTATCAATTCAGAAGGAGAACGGCGGGTTCGACGGATGCCGGTAGGCTCGCAAGGACCGGAGCTGGGACGGCTTCAGGTGTGGTTTCAGTTCCAACGCGTTATATTCATAGTCCGGTGTGCATGATCGATCTGAAAGATTACGCAAACACGGTTCAGCTGATAGAGAAGATCCTTGAAGAAGGGGAGGTATTCGCAAAATGATAGACCTTATAAAAAAGTTGACGGAAGCCTATGGACCGAGTGGCAGAGAATCTGAGGTGCACAAGATAATCCTCGAAGAACTTTCAGACCACATAGATGGGTACAAATTCGACGCTGTTGGGAACTTGCTGGTGTGGAAGTACGGAAGCAGTGGGAAGAAGATCCTGTTCGATGCACACAGCGATGAAATAGGTTTGGTCGTTACGAACATAACTGAAAAAGGTTTTCTGAGGGTGGAGAGTGTCGGAGGGGTTCTTCCCCACAGCTTCGTTGGTCATCGCGTCAGGTTCCCGAACGCAGTGGGTGTGGTTTACGTGGAAGGAGAAAGTGAAGAAGAGAGGAAAAAGAACTGGACAAATCTCAGCCTCGACAGTATGTTTGTGGACATAGGTGCGAAAAGTTATGAAGAAGCTAAGAATAAAGTTCCAATTGGTTCTTTCGGTGTCTACGACAGTTATTTCTATCAAATGGGAGAATATTTGGTCAGCAAAGCGATGGACGACAGAATAGGGTGTGCTGTGATCGTCGAGGTGCTCAAGAGACTGAAGTCTTGTCCAAACACGATCATAGGTTCTTTCTCAGTTCAGGAAGAAGTCGGTTTGGTGGGAGCTTCGGTCGCAGCTTACACGCTCGTGCCCGATGTTTGCATCGCCGTAGATGTTACCGATTCTGCGGACTATCCGAAAGCTTTCAAGAGACACGCCATGGCGCTCAATAAAGGCCCCGCGATCAAGATCAAAGATCGAGCCTCTATAAGTAACAGACAGGTCGTTGAAAAACTCGTTGAACTCGCTGAAGCGAGTGGTATTCCATACCAAATGGAAGTGCTGGCTTTCGGCGGAACCAACGCGGCTGCTCTGCAGAGAACCAGGGCTGGCATCGCGGCCGCGACGGTGTCTGTACCAACCAGATACGTGCACACTCCGAGTGAAACGGTGAGCGTTTCAGACGTTGAGAACACCGTTCAATTGCTGATCGAATATGCAACGAAAGGAGTGTGATAATGCCACGCAGAGAAATAAGGTTAACCTATACACAGGCTCGTTTGCTGGCTCTGCTCGTGGTGATTTTGAGTGTGGGGTTTGTGGGTTTCAGCCTCGCAACTTTTTTCATCTTGAAGAGTCGTGAAAATGTGAAAATCGAGATAGTTGAAATTCCTCCAGCTAAGATCGAAATCCCAATTCCCCAGGAGAAAGCAGAACCGGCGAAAATTCCAGAACAACCTCGTGAGTTCTACAGGGTAGAGACGTACGATTACGCCAAGCTCGTGGTGGAGGCAACCGAATTGATCGAAAGAGGTACAAAGGTTTCGACTTACGTCCTCGAACCGAGTGAAGCTTTGGGTGTACTGAGGGCCGCCAAAAAACCTTTCTTCATAACGGAACTTTCTAAAGATGCGTGTTGCATCAGTTTCGTTGGTGGCCACGCCATCGAGGGTAAGCGAGAGTACAATACACTCTACGGCGTTTTCGTGCTTTCGAGTACGAGCAAAGATCTGGCGCTGGAAAGAATGTTCGCTCTCAGAAGCGCCGGTTTTCCGGCGTACCTCATGAAATTCACGAGGGACGGTAGGGATTGGTTCACCCTGGTGGTGGGAGCCTTTCCCACCAGTGATTCAGCCGAAGATTTCAACAAAAACTTGGATTGGTCTAGAGTCATGAGGATAAGTGGAGCGAGTAAACCTGGCTACACCGGGAGGATCAGTCCTTGAAGCTTTCCACTTCTGAAAAAAGATTGCTTTTACTTCTTTTCGTCGGTGTGTTGCTTTTGAGTGGAGCTGTGGTAGAACTGGGAACAAGAAAAGTACAGCAAAGTACTGTGACATCCAGAAAATCTGTCGAGTTACCCATCGACTTGAACAGTGCCACTGAACAAGAATTGATGTCTTTGCCTGGTATAGGTCAAAGTAAAGCGAAAGCGATCATAGAATATAGGCAAAAGAATGGTCCCTTCAGAACTTTGTCCGATCTGGAACGTGTTCCAGGGATCGGTAAAAAAACTATCGAAAAACTCGCCCCTTACGTGAATCTGTCTTCGATCGAGGCAGAATCGAAGAACAACGGCAAGTTCAAAGTGAACGTGAACACGGCGAGATTAGAGGAATTGATGGAACTACCGGGAATAGGTGAAGTCAAAGCATTGGAGATCATCAAAATGAGACAGCAAATGCGCTTTTCAAAACCGGAGGATCTGCTCAAAGTACCCGGCATAGGCTCAAAAACATTGGAAAAGATCGTGGATTACATCACATTTTAGGAGGTGTAGGAGAATGCAACGAGTTTTCATCGTAGGCTTAGTCCTCGCCGTAATGCTTCTGTTCCTCTACGGTTCAACGGCGAGCAATCCAAGGGTGGTCTTCGCGGACGTCAACCGAGTGGTTCAAGAGTATCCGAAGATGGTTGAATTGAACCAGAAATACGCTCAAGACGTGCAGTTCTACCAACAAAAGCTGAACGAATTGGTGGCTGAGCTTGAAAAGCTTCAAAAGATCGGTGCACCACAGAGCGAGATCGAAAAGAAACAATCAGAAATACTCGCGAGGAGACAACAATACGAGCAATTGCTTCAGAGTGAATACCAACCCAAAATGCAAGCAGTTCTCGATGAACTTGCGAAGAAGATTGAAACCTTTGCCAAAACCATGGGGTACGATTTTGTCATAAAAAAGGAAGCTTTGTTGTATGCGGATGATGCGTACGATGTGACGCAACAGTTGATCAAGTACCTCAAGAGCCAATGAGCGTGATCCTCTGCCGAGGTTTGGTCAAGAAGTTTGGAAGAAAAACCGTCGTCGATGGCGTGGATTTGGAAGTTCGCCAGGGAGAAGTCATTGGATTGCTGGGTCCCAACGGTGCAGGTAAAACCACGCTCTTCAACATGGTCCTTGGTTTAGTCACACCCACGAAGGGAGACGTTTATCTCGACGGAAGAAAGATAACCAACATGCCCGTGAGCGAGAGGGCCAGGCTCGGCATAACGTACTTACAACAGGAAACGTCGGTGTTCACGGGTATGAAGGTTTGGGAAAACATCGATTTTGTCCTCCGATTCAGAATGAAAGATAGATCCGAGCGCATGAGGACTGTGGAAGAGCTGCTGAGAGAATTCGGTATCTGGGAGTTGAGGGACCAGTACGCTTCGGATCTTTCTGGTGGAGAAAAGAGGAGGCTCGAATTGGCCAGAATGATGGCTTTAAAACCTCTCTTCCTCCTCTTAGATGAGCCATTCGTCGGTATCGATCCAAAAACGGTCAAAGACATACAGCACATGATACGCACTCTCAGCGCAAGGAACATAGGCATAATCGTTACCGATCACAGCGTCGATGCCCTCGTACCGGTGGTCGACAAACTGTACATAATACATAAAGGTAAGATCATAGCGCACGGTGAACCTGATTCTGTGTTGAACGATCCGATCGTTAAGGAGGTCTATCTCGGCACATGAACGTTGCGGTCGTGGGTTATTCTGGGCCTGTCGATCGCCCACCGGTGTGCGAAATAGCACAGGTGTGTGTCGAACTCGGCACGGAGTTGGCCAAGAACGGTTATACTATCGTTTGTGGTGGTAGAGACGGTGTCATGGAACTCGTCTCGTTGGGAGCCAGAAGAGTCAACGGCACGGTCATAGGTGTTCTGCCCAGGGAAGAGGAAGGCAATCCACACTTGACGGTGAAGATCAGAACACCGTTCGATAACGTAACGAGGTCTTTGGTCCTGATCGAAACGAGTGACGTGGTCGTGTCAGTCGGTGGAGAGGTCGGTACAGCTATAGAAGTTTTGGTCGCTTACGCTAAGGGAAAACCCATCATACTGTTCGTTGGTACCGGTGGCTGGACTGACAGGTTTGCGGAGGTTTTGATTGAAGGTCGTTTCTTGGACAGTCGAAGAAACGTCGCTGTTCATAAAGCTAGGACTGTGCGGGAAATCCTTCAGCTACTGGAGGCAATGAGGAGGTAGGACCGTGAGCGAGGTGAGGTTGAGGTTCGCACCGAGCCCGACAGGATATCTACACGTCGGTGGTGCCAGAACTGCACTCTTCAATTGGTTGTACGCTCGCAAGATGCATGGAAAGTTCATCATAAGGATAGAGGATACAGACCTTCAAAGATCAACTATGGAGTACGAAAAGGCGATACTTGAAGCACTCAGATGGTGTGGGTTGGATTGGGATGAAGGTCCAGACGTGGGGGGACCGTTCGGACCTTACAGGCAGAGTGAAAGAACGCGCGCTGGTATCTATGCAGAATACGCACGAAGACTCGTTGAAAAAGGCTGTGCTTATTACACTGTTTACGACAAATTGGATAGGAAAAAAGAGTTATTCAAAACTTTCGAATTTCCAAAAAAATATGTCGAAGAAGGATACGACGTTACTGTGAGTTTCAAAGTGCCTGAAGGCAAGACAAAATTCTATGATCTGTTGAAGGGCGAAGTCGAGTTCGATAATTCCACGATAGAAGACTTCGTCATGATCAAATCGGATGGTTTTCCAACGTACAACTTCGCCGTAGTCATAGACGATCATCTGATGCAGATAACTCATGTCTTTCGTGGTGAGGACCACGTTTCAAACACTCCAAAACAGATAATGCTCTATCGAGCGCTCGGATGGGATATCCCACAGTTCATGCATGTGCCTCTGATACTCGGTTTCGATCGAACTCCACTCAGCAAGAGGCACGGTGCGACGAGCGTGGAACATTTCAGAAGTATTGGAATACTGAGCAGGGGTTTGATGAATTATCTCGCATTGCTCGGTTGGAGTGTGGGAGAAGAAGAGATCTTCAACGTGAAGGAAAGAATAGATCAGTTCGACCCATCTACGATCTCGAACAAAGGTGTCATATTCGATCCGGCGAAGTTGGAGTGGGTGAACGGAAAGCACATGCGAACGATGAACGTCGAAGAATTGCTCAAAGAATTCGAAGATTGGATTCGTTATACAGATAAAAAGATGCCATCGACGGAAAGGAACTACACCTTGAAGGTCTTAGAAATATGTCGAGAGAAAGTCAACACACTCGCACAACTTTACGAATTCAGCTATCCATTCTTCTTCGACGATTTCAAGTTCGAAGATCAGTTCGTCTCAGAATATCTGACAAGTCCCTACGCAGAGGATGTGCTGAAGAAAGCTCTCGAGATGTTCAAATCGCTCGATGATTGGTCGGTGGGTGGTACGGAAAAGGTTTGTCGTGAACTTGCACAACTCGGCGTGGCTTCGAAGAACAAAGTTTTTCAAACCATCCGTGGTGCCGTCACGGGTAGGTTGGTCACACCGGGTTTGTTCGAAACGTTGGCCATTTTGGGTAAAGAAAGAACGCTCGAAAGATTGGCCAAAGCACTCAGTTATAGATCGAGATTGACCCAACAGTCCTGTTGAAAAGATCAATTCGAGTCGATCGCTCGGTGGATCACAACAGCACGATGATGGCTAGAAGTTGCAGATCTTCGTTGTAAGGATTTTCGATCGAATGTGTGTCGCCAGACATGGTGAAACACACGTCACCCGGTTTCACATCCACAGCCTGACCGTTGTCGTAGAAGATGCCTCTACCGTTCAAAACGAAAAACACCTCAAATTCGTTTTCATGCTTGTGTGGTCCGATGGACACACCTGGTTTTAAAGTGAGTTTCGCAAACAATCTTGCCCTGTTCGCGAGCATGTTGCGCTCGAGCAGATGGAGTAATTCGACCTCCCCCTTGCCACCCCGCATGTTGGAAATGATCTCTCTTCTCATCTGTTCAGACTTTAGAACCATTGGCTCACCTCCACAACTTCGATGATATTATAATTTCAGTCTTTCTAAGTCGATGGAGTTCGTCACCGATGAAAAACTGTAAACAAGAGATTACCTTTTCTCGATGCAATCGAAGCGATCCATTCAAAAGGTTTTTCGCAACATTAAAGATGAAATCGTCGATTTGCTTTTTTAAAGATTTTAGTCTTATAATACAAAAGAAAACCAGCGGAGCGGTTTGAATGAGTGTCATCCATGTACCTGTCTTAGTTGAAGAAGTTCTCGAGTATCTTGGAAACACTGAAGGTGTTTTTCTCGATTGTACCGTGGGTTTGGGTGGACATGCAGAAGCTATACTGAACAATTGTGATCGAAGTTTCGTTGTTGGATTGGACGTTGACGAAGATGCACTGAGTATTGCAAGAGAAAGGCTTGCGCGATTCATAAATGAAGGACGTTTGAAACTGTTCAAATCGTCTTATGTAGAAGCTAGAAAGGTATTGAACCAGCTTGGTATCAACAGAGTCGATGCGATTCTGATGGACCTTGGAGTTTCGTCGATGCAGCTAGAGAAAGCGGAGCGAGGGTTCTCTTTCAACAGAGATGGTCCGCTCGACATGCGAATGGACAAAGAACAAACACTGACAGCTTACGAAGTGGTGAACTCTTGGGACGAAGAAGCGTTGAGTAGGATCATCTTCGAGTACGGTGAAGAAAAAAGGTACTCAAGGCGCATAGCGAAGTACATCGTTCAAAGCAGACCCATAGAAACAACGAAACAATTGGTAGAAGTCTTAGCGAAAGCAATTCCAAACAAACATGGACGAAAAAGACATTTCGCAACGAAGGTGTTTCAGGCAATACGGATCGCTGTGAACAACGAACTCGACAATCTAAAGCGTTTTCTCTCAGATGTTCCTGATCTGTTGAACACAGGTGGAAGGATAGGTGTCATATCCTTCCATTCGTTGGAAGATAGGATCGTCAAGGAGTTTTTCAAAAAAGAGTCGAGACTAAAACAGTTAACAAAAAAGCCGATAACACCGAAGGAATCCGAGATAGAGTTGAATCCGAGGTCACGGAGTGCCAAGTTGAGGGTAGCGGAGCGGGTTTGAGAGGAGGGGGGAAGTTTGACCTCGGTAAGATCGATAGCGAAGCGGAGAAGCCGTGTGGTCGAACGGACCTCGTCGCTGGTCCTCGTGAGGTTCGCGTTGATCGTAACCTTTCTCTTAGTGATAGTCCTCGCCACTTTCCCACTGATCAGACTGACACGAGCGGTAGCCAGTTTATCCAAAGAAAACAGAGCGTTGCAGATCCAGATCTTCGAATTGGAACAACAGTTGCGCCAACTCAAAGCTGAACAGACGCTGTTGATGTCCTCACGAGAGGTGATTGCACCGGCACCGAATGAAAGATAGGTTAGTTTCAAAACGTCTCAGAGTTTTGTTGTTTTTATCCCTCCTTTGTGCCGTGGGCTCCATTCTGTTGTTGGCTTTGAGGAGCTTGAACGTTCATGTGGGACCATTCTGGACCATACGTCTTCCCGCATCTCGAGGCCGAATCCTCGATGTACAAGGTAGACTCTGCGCTTACGACGAATTGATCAATGTAGCCTACTTGGATGTAGATTATTTGAAGAAAGCCAACCTCGATAGGTTGAAACCACACCTTCAGCTCCTTCTGAAGAACTTCAAGATAAACAAGAACACCGAGGATATTTTGTCGTCGAAACAGAGATTTTTGAGGCTCGGTGAAGGTTTAACTAGAGACGAAATCATGTCCCTCATACCCACCGAGATGTTACCTTTCGTCTCGATCGAACTCGAAACTCGAAGGCGAAGGTTCAGCGACTTTGGTATGGACAAAATTTTAGGTACCGTCACGGCCGGACGTGCGTTCGGTGGTGTCGAACAGGCGCTGGATTCCACTCTGAGCGGGAAAAAAGACGGAAAAATATTTCTGAGATTTTCAGGTTTCTTGACGCTCACACCGAAGTTAGAGGCGTTGGAAAGTCCCATCGATGGAAAAGATGTTAGATTGACGATAGATCTGGATTTTCAACGCATTTGCTATGAGGAGATAATCAAAGCACAACGACAAAATCAAGCGCTCGGCACGGGGGCCATCGTCATGGAAACCAAAACTGGCAAAATCAGAGCCATGGTTACGAGCAGAAACTGGAACGATGTGGTGCTCGGTTACTTCGAACCTGGATCGGCACTGAAACCCATAGTGTACGCGATCGCCATCGAAAGTGGTGTGTTGAGTGGAAAAGAAACCTTCAACTGCACCGGACAGATAAAGCCCGTTCCAGAATTGGACGTGATTGTACGTGATATAGATACACACGGATCTGTAGATTTGAACAGAGCGCTGATCTATTCGTGCAACAGTGCGACCGTAATGATAGCCAAGCAGATCAAGGAGAAGCTAGGTGAGGAGAAATATTACGATTGGTTGAGGAAATTCGGATTTGGAGAAAAAACCAACGTAGAAATAGCCGGCGAAATCGACGGTGTGCTGAGGAAACCAAATAATTGGTCTAAGATAGATTTTGCCATGATCAGCATAGGTCAAGGTATAGGAACTCCTCCCATACAGTTCCTCGCGGCTTTCAACACGATAGCCAATTTTGGAAAGTTTGTCAAACCAACCTTGATAGAAGATTCTCCCACACTGGAGAAGCGTGTGATAAGCGAACAAACCGTCACTTTCGTTCGCAAGGCTTTAGAACGTGTTGTACTGGAAGGAACAGGGAAGCGTGCCAACGTTGTTGAAGTCAGCGTGGCTGGCAAAACAGGAACGGCTCAAAAACTCGTCGATGGCAAGGACAAAGAGAAGTATTTCTCGATCTTTGTAGGATACTTTCCAAGTGAAGATCCCCTCTACACCGTTTTGGTTTACTTGGACGAACCATCGTCTGGAACTTATTTGGCTGGGGAGATCGCCGCACCGCTGTTCGCCTCGATCGTTAAACGGATACTCCAGATCAGAAAAGAACATCCTTTAAACGTTCCAAGTAGCGCGATGCCAGATCTAAGGGGATTGACGATTCGAGATGCGCTGTTGATTTTGAACCAGTTGGGTGTGAAAAACATCGAGGTAGAAGGCACTGGTAGGGTGAAAGAGCAGTATCCAGAACCAGGTAGCATTGATTTCAAAGAAAAGACGATAATTCTCAAACTACAGTGATGGTCACGATCGTGGTAGAATCATGAACGAGGTGCGGGAGTGAGTCTAACATCGATTTCGAGACAAATCGTAATAGGATTCATCGCAGTGGTTTTGACGGTTGTGCCACGGGAGCATCTCAAAGCTAGGTTGGCTGTGAAGCTGGGAGATCAAACACCGTTGAAAGCCGGTAGAACCAGCCTGAACCCTTTCGTTCATCTCGACCCGATAGGCACCGTGGCGTTCATTTTTCTCAATTTTGGATGGTCCCGTCCCGTGCCCGTGAGACCTTGGAATTTGAGGAAAGGTAGAAGACATTTCCTCATCGTATCTCTGGCTGGTCCCACCACAGGTATGGTTTGTTTCCTCCTCTACGGTGTGCTGGCTCGCTTCATGAACAGTTCTGACTTGATCTTCGAGCTTTTCTACAAGTCAGCCAGATACAGTTTGACCTATTCGCTGTTTTCCTTGTTCCCAATACCGCCGTTGGACGGTTCGAGGGTGCTCGGTGCGTTGCTTCCAGAAGGCTACACTGAATGGTATCTCAAGTACGAAGTGTACGGAACTTTATTTTTGTTGGCTCTACTGTTCCTCTGGATCATGCCTTTAATAATGAATCCTTTCGTTCAGTTCATAGAGCGATTGACGATCTTTTTGACAGGATGAAAGGAGTCATTGGCCGTGATCTTCATGAAGTATCCGTTGTCTCTCAACATCGTCAGGAAGTTGAAAGTCTCAGACGTTGTTTCCTTCACAGGGAAGATCGTGCTCGTAGGTGAAGCTGCTTTTCAGAGAATCGTCAACTACGAACGTGCGGAAGGATTGATACCAGATTTCATCAAGGGTGAACTCGTGTGTTTCGGCTTCGTCGAACAAGGCTTGGTGAGGGGGATCCCTGCAAAGAACTGTGAACCCTTTCTAGAGAAAGCTTTTCTCTATGGTGCAACGTCGATAATCGCTTTTGACAGCAAGATCGACGAAGCCCTCTTCAAAAAGTTCGCAAGGGTTCTCTTCGTCCCTGAATCTGAAATAAGACCTTCAATGCAGAGGATCATCGCGCACGTCGATCTCGATCGAGAGGCTGTTCACGAGATCGAGGTCAGTCGACTCATCATGCGTGTCGCGATCGATAGTAAAGGGAACAGGACCACACTGGAGGTCAAAATATGAAATTTTGCTTCATCGTTGGAACGAGGCCGGAGGTCATAAAGGTGGCCCCTGTTTACAAGTTCTTCCTCCAGATGAACGAAGAAGCGTTCGTCGTCGCCACGGCACAACACAGAGAGATGATGGACATGATGCTGAACGTCTTTGAAATAAAGGCCAGATACGACTTGAACGTGATGACGCACGATCAAACTCTCGACGACGTCGTGGCGTCGATCATGCAGAAACTGCCAAAGATCTTGCAGATTGAAAGGCCGGACATTCTATTGGTGCAAGGCGACACCACCACAGCCCTTTCTTGTGCGCTCTGCGCTTTTCACTGGAAGATACCAGTTGCTCACATAGAAGCTGGACTGAGGAGCCATGATCTGTACGATCCTTTTCCAGAAGAGATGAACAGAAGAGTCATCGATGCTGTCAGTGAATATTTGTTCGCCCCAACGAACAAGGCGAAAGAAAACCTCATCAAAGAAGGTATCGAGGAAAACCGCATACACGTGGTCGGTAACAGCGTCGTAGACGCGTTGAAAATCATAAAGGAAAAGTTCGATCTGCACGAGATTCGATCGCGCACGGTTCCATTCGAAAGGTATATCTTGCTAACTCTCCACAGGCGTGAAAACATTGGTGAGAGGATGATCTCCATACTTTCCGGTGTGGCGAGGTTCGCCATGGAACACGACGTTCACGTGGTGCTTCCGGTGCACAAGAATCCGAAAGTCAGACAGATCGTTTTCGAAACGGTCAGAGCAAACCATCGTTTCTTCCTCATGGAACCTGTCGATTATGTGACGTTCCTAGCCCTGCTGGAGGGTTGTTGGTTCGTGGTGACGGATTCAGGTGGCGTTCAGGAGGAAGCTCCTTCGTTTGGAAAGTTCGTCGTGGTCGCACGTCGAACCACCGAAAGGCCAGAGCTGATAGAATCAGGTTTCGGAGCTTTGGCCGGTGCGAGCGAAGAGTCGGTGTATCGGGCGATGGTCTCAGCCAGCGAGGTAGAATTGGACTCGGTGGAAAATCCTTTCGGCGACGGTAAAACCTCGGAAAGGATCTGGAGGATTTTGAGGAGCGTGACGAGATGAAGCTGCGGATGGCTCTGGTCGGTTGCGGTAGGATCTCCACAAAACATGTGGAAGCGATCGTGAAAAACTTTGAACTTGTAGAACCTGTAGCGGTCTGTGACGTTGTCCCCGAGAGAGCGCAACGAGCGGCTGAAACTTTTGAAAAGAAGCTGGGTATACGGCCAGAACTGTACACGTCGTACGATGAACTGTTACACCGCCACGACATCGACTTCGTCTCCATAGCCACTCCGAGCGGATTACATTACGAGATGACGATCAAAGCCCTGGAGTTTGGTAAACACGTTCTAGTTGAAAAACCACTCGCCTTGGATACTGCGCATTTGCGCAAAATAGTTGAAACTTCTACCAAGAAGAACATGAAGGTTGGAGTCTGTCATCAAAACAGGTTCAACCCACCGATACAAGAGCTTCGGAAAAAAGTCGAATCCAATGCGTTCGGCAGGATATTCTACGGAGTTGTCTGCATTCGTTGGAACAGAAATGAAGCTTACTACAAGCAAGATCCTTGGAGAGGCACTTGGGAACAGGATGGAGGCGTGCTGATGAACCAATCGATACACGGGATAGACTTGTTGCAGTGGATGCTCGGTGAGAAACCGAAACGTGTCTTTGGCCACATAAACAACTTGAACCATCCGTACATTCCTGTGGAAGACTTGGGGATTGGGATCATCGAATTCGAATCGAACTGTGTCGGCATCGTTGAAGCCACTTCGAACGTCTTCGATAGAAACCTTGAAGAGGTACTCACGATCTTTGGAGAAAACGGAACAGTCAAGATCGGTGGACTTGCGGTCAACAGAATCTTGGTGTGGAGATTTCCAAACGAAGAATCCCATCCCTTCATGGATCTCCCCGATCCCGACACAGTCTACGGTCATGGGCATGTTCCGCTCTATACAGATTTCTGTGAGGCGATCTTGAACGACAGGAAACCTTACATAGACGCAGAATCAGCTTCGAAAGCGGTGGAGATAGTCCTTGCAATATACAAATCATCCCTGCAGGGTGGCTGGGTGGAATTCCCATTCGAGTTTTCCACAATCCAGATGAAGGAGTGGAGGCGTTGAAAAAAATACTTCTCGGCATCGTGGTTGCAGCAACCCTTACGTATCTACTGAAACCTTTCAGATTCAACCTGCTGGATCTGGTTTTCTTGTTGTACAGTCTGTTGGTCTTCAGCTTACAGGGCAAAAGACGAACTGCATCCACGGCTCTGTTCGTTGCTCTGCCACACGATCTTTTTGGAACAAGAGCGATGTTACCTTTCGTCGTTGGGCTTGGTTCGGCGCTGAGCACAGGTATCGCCACACGCCAAAAGAGGTTGAAAGAGTTCCTCAAAAATTACGTTGTTTTTGCAATAACCGTGTTGTTGGTGGAACAATTCACAAACTCTCTCTGGAAACCTTTGACGATGTGTCTGGTTCCGTTCATACTCTCATCAACTATGGATTGGACGAAGTCGAAAGAGTTTTTCCGAGAGGACGTCCTGTTCGTTGCTTCACTCTTCGGTCTTCACACGATGGATAAACAATTGAACGCTGTGTTGAGCTTTTTGGTGTACGCTTTGCTCTTTCTGATCCACAACGTCTCGATCAACTACAAAGCGAGGATGAAAGAGCTGGAGAGGTTCGAGTCGAATTATTCTGCTTTCAGAAAAAAGTTGGCCGCCGTGGTACAACTGGTGAGCAGTTCTTCACAGACTTCCTCAGTGCTTGAAAGCTTGAAGAAATTTGCGGAAATGATGAGCGACATAACCAGCTTTCAGTACGTGCTCATAAGCGTACTGAACAGGAGCCTCGGCATTGTTCAACGCGTCGCACACTACGGAATCAGCGAGCAGGAATTCAACAGGCTCAAAGAGAACCCTCCACCCATAGATCACGTGCTTCGACTCACACAAGAACGTTTCAGGATAAGTAACTCCTATTTTATCCCTGAAGGTACTATCGATCTGCCCTCACAGTACGTCGCCACCTTCCTCAACGCGGCGTTGGACGATGAACCCGATGCTTGGCGACCGGACGATATCCTGATCGTGCCGATATACAACCCTTCGAGGGAGATGGTAGGTTACATCTCCGTAGATGCGCCACGCAGCGGTAAAAGACCAAGGCTAGAAGATGTACAGATCTTGGAACTGATCGCCGATCAAGTTTACAAACTTTTGGAAAGATCGGAGTTGTATCGAGACGTGGTCATAAGGCGCTCTTACGATTCACACACGCTCTTGCTGACCCACTCAGCCTTCCTGGGAGCGGTCGAGGCCGAGGTGGCCAAGGCGGATCGGTTCGCGCTCGTAATCATGGATGTGGATGATCTTTCGCGCATAAACCAAGAGTTCGGACACGAAGTTGGTGACCTTCTGCTAGAAAAGATCGCCGATATTCTGCGTACCAGAACGAGAAAGACGGATATCGCAGCCAGGTTCGGGGGAGAAGAGTTTGCGCTGTTGCTCAGGAACGTGACGAAATCCAAGGCGATAGAGATCGTCGATAGATTGCTGCAGGAAATACGCAGAATGGAAGCGGAATTCCACACGAAGGTTTCAGCTAGCGCCGGCATCGCGATGTTCCCAGAACATGGAAGAAATTCCCAAGAACTCGTAAAATCAGCAACACAAGCGCTTCAAATCGCCAAGGTGTCTGGAAAAGACAGGCTCATGGTCCTTTAGGTGTGAAGTACGGCGATCGGTTCTGCCTTGAGTAAATCGATGAGCTTGCGATCGCTGGTCATCAGTATGATCTGCCTTTCTTTTGAACATTCTTTCAAAACATCCGCAGCACTCTTTAGACGCTCTTCGTCGAACCTTATGAGGAAGTTATCGACGATCAGTGGCAAAGATTCTGCCGGCTCGATGATTTTGTAGAGCGCCAACTTGTAACAAAGCATCAACTGATCGAGTGTGGCTCTGCTGAGAGTCCCTTTGACCGATTGCAATTCATTCTTCGCCGAAATTCTGATCGATAGATCTTTATCGACGACCACGTCTTCGGCCATCTTTGAAAACTTTTTGAACATGCCTGTGAAGAGGTTTGCGAAGTTCTTCACATAACTCCCAGTCAATCTTTCAAGCTCGCTGTTGAGAAAGTGAGAAAGTGACTGTAGTTTTTCTAACTTCCTGTTCAGTATCAAAACTTCTCCCTGAACCAGTGAATACTGTTTCAAAGTGCTTTTCATCTTCTCGATGAGCACTCCTTCGTCTAAGCTTTTCTCGAGCATTTCCAGGTTGGATCGAAGCTTGTCTGACTCTTCTTGAACGTTTCTGAGCAACTCTTCAAGCTTGGCTTTTTCCTCCATCATATCCGAAAGATCTACATATTGCCTTTTGAGACAAGATAGATTCACTTCTTCCACACATTTTTTCAACCGTTCAATCGATTCTCTTTGAAGGTTGAGATTCTCGATCCGGCGCAATCTTTCTCGTGCAGTTTCAACCTCATCGAAACTCGTCAGGCCAAAGTCTGAGAGCAATCGATTGAACTTGTAAGTCTTCGATTGTAGATCCTGCTCGAGTGCAGATATATCAGCCTTTATTTTTTCCAAAGATTCCTTCAACTGCATTATTTTCATATTCTTCTCATCTATTTGAGAAACCATCTCTTCTAGTCTCAGTATCACACTCGGTACATCCGTGATTTCCACAGCCCCGTAATGTTGAAGCTCTTTCAACAGATCCTTCGACTCTTTTTCCAGATCTTTTTTCAATTGCTCGAACTTGTCTTTCTCCCTCAACCATCTTTTGTATCGCTCATAGCTCTCCTTCAACTCCGTAGTCCCCTTCGCACCGAAGCTCGAAAGGAGCCTTTGTAAGATCGAAACCTTTTTCTTTTCAATGGCTCGAAGTTCCAACTGGCATCTGACCATGTTCTCCTCATTTTCTGCCAAAGTCTTGTCCAATCTGTATGCATTCAATATTGTGAAGATTGAACTGAATCCTAAACCTCCAGATAGAATGAACCACCAACCAGACAGGGTGAAACCGAAAATCGCAGAAACAACGGAGGCCAGCAATAAAAAGATACCTACGACACGGAATCTTTTTATCTTGATCTTGAGCTGAGCGTTCTGCTCTTGAAAAGATCTCAACTTTTCTTGAAGTTGTTGCTCTTCTTGGTTGAGAGCAGATGAAGCTTCTTGTTCTAAACGTTCAAAGAAATCTTCACTCAGACCTTCGAAGGATTTCCAATGATGTTCGTATTTTGATTCGAATTCCTGCAGTTGCTTGAAGTTCGTTTCGAGCAACTTGTAAGAGAGTTGAAGGTTCTTCATCTTCAGCTTGAAAGTTTCCAAATCTTCAGTCTTCAACGTTTCGAGCAACTCGTTGCGCTCGTTCAACGTTTTTTGCAAAAGGTTCGAAATCTCCTTCAGTTTTTCCTTGTGTTCTTTCAAAGCTTCCTCCAATTCATCCAAACGTGATTTTTCTTCTTGAAGTTGCCTGTACTTTTCTTCATCCAACCTCGGTAAGAGCATTTCTTTTTCGATGGAACTCTCCACCCTCTCCAACTCTCTGTTGAGGCTCTGTTGGATCATTTCTAAACGCTGTTTAAAACTTTCATTCAAACGCACCAATTGGGCCTTGAGTCCAGCCTGTTCTTTCTCCAACACGGACAATCTGTGTTTCATCTTCGAAATTTCCTCATGCTTTAGGAAAAGTTCCTGTCTGGTCTGCTGAAATCTTTCGATCTCAAGTTCCAATCGGTGCAATTCTTCCTCGAAACGTTTTTTCTCAGAGAGGAGTTTTTCAAAGTAGGCTGGTATTCTTTCCAACAAATCTTTCATCAATTGAGCTTCCTCGATACGTTGAACGTTGTTCTTCAACCTCGCGATGATCGAATCTTGAACTCTTTGAACGGTTACGTCCTCTTCATCGCTCAGAAAGATCAGACTGTCGGCCAAGCCCTTTTCGAGCAACTGATTCGATGTCGAACAATTCAGAATTTTTTCCCCACCTTCGTACATCAAACAGAGTTCTCCATCCAGTTCTGACCCATCCCAAGGCTGATACCTCACCAATTCACCTTCGGATAGGCCACAGATGCACGATCGGATGAAGTTGTAGAGAGTCGTTTTACCCGATTCGTTGGGTCCGTATATCACGTTCAAACCAGGCTCCAAAGACAGCTGAAAATTTTTGAACTTGCCGAACGCTTTGATGTTCACCCTACGTATCTCCACCGTTTCACCCCTACAGGCTTAGAATCTCTATCAACAAACATCTCAATTGTTCTGGACATTTTTCAAATATCTTTTTCTCCGATTCTTTCTCAGGGTTCCCGCAAGTTCGGAAAACGAAGACCCCCAGTTGTGAAAGCTCACGTGCCTTTTCCTTCGTCACGACATCCACAGTGTAGACGAACTGTCCCTCTTCAGGGATGTTCAGCACGTCTTTTTGAACTGGTCTACAACCTTTCACTGAGCTTTTAACGAAACTGAAGGTGGCGTTTTCCTCCACACAGAAAACCGGTTGCTCGACCTCTAAAGGATTCGAAGAAAAACTCGGACACACCGTTTCGAATGAATCGAAGATCAAAACGTTTCTGGGGAGAGTCAAACGAGCCAGTGGTGAGTTACGATCACACAACTTGAGCACTTTATCGTTCGGTACGAGGGACAACACCTCGATTATCTGGCCAGGCATCGCGAGATCTCCAAAGAGTTCCCAAGCGAACAACTCTTCGGCATCCAAGCTCAAAAACTCTGTAAAAATTGCTTTCTTTATCTTCTGTACTTGCTCGAAATCCAATGGAAAATGAAAATCTTTGATGTCGAACAACCTGAGGTTCGCCAAATGAGCTTTCCTCAAACTTCATTCACCCGCCTGAATTTGAGAATGTACAACTTGAATCCGAGCTGAGGAAGTTCACAATCGAGTTTCATCGAAACGTTCTCTTGTTTCCATCCAGCTCCATCCCAGGAATGAACCTTCTCCACTTCGATCTCTTCACCCAGAGTGCGATCGAGCAGGACGCTGACGTTGCTGGCGGTTGTCTTCAAGTTGGCCAGCACGATCAGGGCGGTGTCGTGAGTCCAATAAGATGCGTTACAGATGGTGCCGTCCTGCCAACTGAGATAGACAGGTTTATACTGTCCATCAGTTATCAGGTCCAAAAACTGATTCCTTATTCCGATGAGTTCGCTGAGAAAATCGATGAGGTCTGTTCTGTGCCAGTGTAAAACGTAGTGGTCAAAGAAGGCGAGCTTACCTTGAAATTCATCGTCACAGCTCAACGTGAACCTACCACACGCATCGTTGTCCAAGCCGAGGTTCATTGGCTGAGTCTCTTCTATCTCTTGACCACAGTTCAACGTCATCACACCGTTCTTCGAGAAGGCACACAGAAATGGTAAAAGGTATTTGAGCCTTTGAGCCTCTCTTCTAACTGCAACCCGCGGAGTATCAGGTGTTTCAGCCGCGGCCAAGAATGGTAAAACCATGTTGCACGAAAGAGTCTGGAAAAATTCGTAAGTCTTGTCTGGAAATCTAGGCAACATCCACCAACTGTTTCCAACCACAACGTCGTAGCCAGCTTTGGCGGCTTCTGCCGCTCTGTGAGGTTCGAGCTCTTCCGCAATAAAAACGAACGCAGGATCGATTCTTCGGGCGTTGCTCATGATCATCTGCTGAAGCTCTGCCGGGAGTGCGTGACCCATGTCTAACCTCACGCCATCTACACCGTATTTCTTTTGAAATTGTGGAAGGATCGATGCGATGTATTCCCAAAGCTCTGAATTGCTCTTCTCTCCAGGGAAGCGACTCGCTTTGATGACGTCGAAAAGTACGTACGGGGGCTGTTCCTCTCCAACCTTTCCCCTCGCGGTGATCGGGTGATCCAGATACAACCTCAAGAACGTCACATCGTCCCAGGTCGGCTGTGGGTCGTTCACCCAATCGGAAAAACCAGGTGCCGTGATCACCCCGAAATGTTTTGCGATCTCGTAAATGAGGTTTTCTTCCCGACAATCTTTCACGAAATTGTGCCATTTTTGTGGGTTCAGCTTTGAAGGGTCTTGACTGAACTTATCGAGGTGCGCTCGAACGTTGGGTAAATCGTACAGATCACGCATCTGTTCGAAGGTTGGTTGACAGAAACCAAGTTTCTCGATCTTTGGTGGGGCGTAACTGGAAAGCGCTTCGAGCTTCACCCAGTAGAACCATTCTGGATGGCTCAAGATCAGATTGCAGTCCCTAGCGGCCGTACGGGGGATGAAGTCCAGCACGACCCTGATACCCACCATGTGACAAGCTTGAACGAAAGCTTTGAATTCGTCTTCAAGGTGCCAACCTTCAAGGAGCGGATCGTGATATCTTCGATCTATCCTCAAAAAATCCTTCACCGCGTACGGTGAACCAACTTCACCTTTTTTGAACACGTCGCTCGATTCGGTTATGGGTAAAAGATAGAGCGTGTTCACTCCGAGTTTCTTCAGATGTGGTAACAGTGCCGTCATTTTGAGAAAAGTTCCACTCTCTCGATAACCTAGTACATCGTCCTGTTCGAACCTTCCAAAACCTTTGTGGTTGTAGGCGCTGTTGGTGCGGACCAAACTACTGTACAGAACGGCCCGCTTTATCCACTCCCTGCTAGACTCACCCCTCTGCAAGCTCAAAGACTCGCCAACTTTGGCATCGAAGATCTTGTTTTCTTCCAACCACTTTCGAAGGTATGAATAGAAAACCGCAGGATCGACGAAAACCTTTTCACCTTCCACTCTCGAAGGACCTCTGTACCAACCTTCGAGCCAGACCTTCGGTAAACAGTAATCCATCCTACCTTTAGATTTCACACTACTCAACATCTCGAAAACCACTTGTTATCACCTCAAAAGTTTTCCAGATATCTCTCCTGCTCATCGGTGAGTTCATCTATCTCCACACCCATGCTTGCCAATTTCATCTCGGCGATCTCCTCGTCGATGTGCTTGGGAACCGGATAAACGCCAGGTTCAAGCTTCACATCCGCAAGGTATATCAGTGATAACGCTTGTACAGCGAAAGAAAGATCCATTATCTCCACAGGATGTCCGTCGGCGGCGGCCAAGTTCACCAGTCTCCCTTCCGCCAACAGATACAGTGTTCTGCCGTTCGATAATCTGTAAGCGGTCACGTTCGGCCTGGCTTCGAATTTTTCGACACAGATTCTCTCTAAAGTTTTTACGTCAACTTCTACGTCGAAATGTCCCGCGTTGGCCAGAATGGCACCATCTTTCATCTGCATGAACTCATTTTCACTGATCACTTTTGTATTCCCAGTCACCGTTATGAAGAAATCTCCCAGCTTCGCAGCCTGTGAGATCTTCATCACATCGAATCCATCCATCAACGCTTCCAGTGCCTTCACTGGGTCCACCTCGGTCACTATGACCCGTGCACCCAATCCCCTCGCACGCATCGCCACACCCTTACCGCACCAACCGTAGCCACACACCACCACCACTTTTCCAGCCACGGTGAGGTTCGTGTTCCTCATGATGCTATCCCATGTGGACTGACCTGTACCGTAACGGTTGTCGAAAAGATGTTTCGTGAAAGCGTCGTTCACGGCGATCACTGGAACTGTGAGTAAACCGTTTTTCTGCAACGCTCTGAGTCTCCTCAAACCTGTCGTCGTCTCTTCGGTGACACCCCTCAAGCGTTTCAACCCTTCTTTGAACTCCGTGTGTGCCGTCACCGTGAGGTCGGCCCCGTCGTCCAGGATCAAATCCGGCTGGGTTGAAAGAACGTCCTTGATGCCTTTTAAATACACTTGCTCATCGCTGGTTCGCTTTGCGTATACGATCAAACCTCTCTCTCGCAGAGCTTCCGCCACATCGTCTTGAGTGCTCAAAGGATTGCTACCCGTCACCACCACCTCGGCTCCCAAATCTCTGAGCAACAACGCGAGCCTGGCCGTTTTCGCTTCGAGGTGTATGGACATACCGATGCGAAGCCCCCTCAATGGCTTTTTGTGTTCGTACTTTTCCTCGATCGATCTTAAAAGAGGCATGAATTTGTAGACCCAATCGATCTTGACGTGCCCAGATTTCAAAATCCTCCCCCTCCTTCAGAAGAAGCGTCTCACCAATTTTATGGCCCCCTGCGGACAAACTTCGTGACACACGTAACACTTGATGCACTTATCGTAATCTATCTTGAATTCGTCTATGTCTATCGCCTTCGCGGGACACCTTTCTTCACATATTTTACAGCGAATGCACATGGACTTCGAAATCTTTGGAGAGCGGAACAAAGATCGCGCGATCTTTTGTAGGGAAGATGGAACTGGTAAAACCGAGACGGTGTTCGGAAGCTGTATTTGGTTAATCCAGTTTCCTTCAACAACGTGATCACTTATCAAACCCCTTCGCATCGATTCACGAACCGTGTAAACGATCATTGGCTCGATGTTCAACCTCTTGCACAGTGCAAAATCGAGTGTGAATCCATCCGTTCCAACCGCGATCACACCGAAATGCTTAGTTTTACCGTTCGCTGGGCCGTTAGCTTCCATGCCAACGATTCCGTCGATTATGTTGAGAACTGGTTTCACCAAACGGTGAACGTCCACTAAAAGGGCCGCAAAATTTTCGTTCGTTCCACACCTCATATGCCAGCCAGACTTTTCCAACCCCGGTACACAACCAAAAGTGTTCTTCACAGCCAGGGTGAGAACCATTTGAGAATGCGTTTTCAATTTTGCGAGATTGATGACTTTGTCGACCTCAAAGATCCTTCTGTCTATGTGTATTTTTTTGTAGATCTGCCCATCCACGCTGACGGGTTGATCCAGCTCGAAGATGGGTACGTTCAAATCTTGACACACATCTCTGATCCCAGTTTTTTCCGCGATCTTTTCGAAATTTCCTGAAGCTGGACTGTCAGCCACGATCGCTCGACACTTCAAAGTGTGCAAAAACCGTAGCACCGTCTGGAGAACTGCAGGATGGGTCGTCACACCTTCTTCTGGTCTGCGAGCTGAAAGCATGTTGGGTTTCACTAACACCGTGTCGCCAGGTTCGAAGAGATGAACATGCTTCAGTAAAATCTTCGTCAGCACTTCGCCAACATCGAAATAAGAATCACAAGGTTGCAAAAAAATCTTCATAAAATCCTCCCGTCATGAATTTGTTGTGTATTTGCTTGAACACTATTCGCTCCAAGTTCTATCTTAGTTTATCATCAGTTTGGTGGAGGATTGCGATGACCAAGGTTGTGATAAGCCAAGTTCTGATGATTTTTCTTTTGGTTGGATTCGGATTCGTTCTGAAGAAGATAAAACTGTTGAACGATGGATTCACGAAGAGTAGCTCGGACTTGATCGTGTACGTCACGTTGCCCGCGATGATAATCAGTTCGATGGACAGAGATTTCTCCAGCGAGGTCGCCAAAACCTCCCTGCAGATTTTCCTTCTCGGTGCCGTCATGTACGCCTGCACGACGATTCTGGCTTATTTCTTCGTCTCAGTGAAAAAGTTCGATGAAGATCAGCGCGGAGTCTACATGTACATGATCATCTTTGGAAACGTGGGGTATCTTGGTTATCCAGTTTCGGCCATCCTGTTTGGAAGTATAGGAGTTTTCTATTCTGCTGTCTTCAACATCTGGTTCAACTTGCTGACGTGGACGCTCGGTGTGAGCATCATGTCACGCAGTAAGTTGAGCCTATCGAAGATCTTGTTGAATCCAGGCTTGATTTCAACTCTTCTAGGTTTGCTCATATTCCTCACACCTTTGACGATACCAACGACGGTGAAGTCAGTCCTCGACAGTGTTGGTTCTATGACGACTCCCTTAGCGATGTTCCTCGTGGGTGCCTTTTTGGCAGAAGCACACTTGAAGGATTTCATAGCGAAGATCGATCTGTATTTCGCTTCGATTTTGAAACTGGTCGTTGCGCCGCTCATGGTTTATTTGTGCGTCAAGTATCTGAAGACCGATTCGATAGTCAAGATGCTCCCCGTCATGATGGCGGGTATGCCCTCGGGTGTGAACACGGCCATCTTCGCAAGGATGTTCAACAGAGACTACAAGCTGGCGGCCCAAGGAGTGGTGCTTTCCACGGCCCTTTCGATGATCAGTCTACCGCTTTTGATCGTTCTCATCGTGTAATTTCTCAGAAAGGAAACTCTCGTTCTACTTTACTCTCTACTTGAATCGTTCAAAGGATGTGGTAAAATCAAAAATGAGCGCCGAGGTGGCGGAACTGGCAGACGCGACTGACTCAAAATCAGTTGAGGGTTGACCCCCTCGTGCGGGTTCGACTCCCGCCCTCGGCACCAACCCGCCAAAAAGGCGGGTTTTTCTGTGTTAAAATCTGTTGGGAGCAGCGATGTGGAAGCGCCTTCTTGCTTTTTTAATAATTTTCTTTGCCGTGTTGAGTTTATTGATTCTTCTCAACTTAAGATACGCAAGAACCTATTTAGAACGATCTTCAGAGACGTTCAGAGGGTTCGTTGAACTGTTGGCAAACGCAATCAGTGCGCGTTACTTTCATTCTGACACCACGTACAAACTCGTGTCACTCCTCGGTACGAACGCAGAAAGTTTGTTCTCCAAAATTGTCGAGGAATTTTTTGTCGTCGAGAGAGTCTACCTTGAGGAAAACGAGGCTGCAAAATTCGTCCCTTACAGGATCGAAGGTAGCAAAGAAAATTTGCTCATCAAACTGGTGATTTACAACAACGATACGACTGACTATGTTATCGACAAGATCGCGGTCGCTCAGCTGAACGTTCAAAGAATTTTGCAGCTGTTGAATCTGGACCACATCGTGATAACCTCCAGAGGTCTTCCTTTCGCGTTCGGTATGAACGCAAAAGCTACACTTCCTCTGATCGATCCACTTTCGATCGTTGCTTCGCTGTCGATCGCAGCGATAATCTTGATGTATCGGAGGATAAGAGAATACAAAATCAAAATAGAGTTGGATCATAAAAAGAAACTCGAGAGAAAAACGTTGATCCTCGAGGCACTCAACGATATCACGTGTGAGATGCTGATGGGGGTGAGCGAGTCGACGTACCAGTTGATACTCAAAAAAGCTGTAGAATGCGTACCAAACGCACAAGCGGGAAGTTTACTCGTGAGAAAAAACTCAGTCTTTCACTACATAGCCACCGTCGGGTTCGATCTATCGCGCCTCTCCAGCGTTGTCATGTTGGAAAAAGAGATCTCACAGTGGGTTCAACGACACGATTATCTGATCAGAAGAAGGCCCTACGAGATGGACGAGAAGATGTTGGATCAGGAAAGGCTAAAAACTCTCGTCGAAAGCGGTGGCCTCAAACAGATCAAATCGACTCTCGTGGTACCAGTGAGGATAGAAGGTCAGGTTGAAATTCTGTTCAACTTGGACAACTTCGAGAGTGAAGATGCGTTCAACGAAGAAGATGTTCAAGTCGCCACTCTGTTCGCAAACCACGTCGGTCTGTTATTGAAAAGGCTCAAGTTGGAGGAACAACTCGAACAGCAGTACAAATTGATCGAACACATCTCTTACCACGACGCATTGACGAAACTTCCCAACCGAAGATTCCTCGAAGAGTTCGGAGAAAAAATGTTGTCCTTAGCTAGGAGAGAGAACAAAAGCTTGGTGATCCTGTTCATCGACTTGGTTGATTTCAAACTCGTCAACGACAACTACGGTCACGAAACGGGTGACGAGGTACTCAAGATAGTTGCTGAAAGAATGAGCAACGCCGTTCGTTCAAGTGATTTTATTGCTCGGCTCGGTGGAGACGAGTTCATCGTGATTCTGTATGATTGCGACACGAAAGGTGCCTTGGATGTAGTGAAAAGGCTCATCGACGTTGTGGAAAAGCCGATCTCGATCGATGGATCACAGCTATGCGTCGGTGCCACCGTCGGTGTAGCGGAGTATCCAAAAGATGGTGAAACGCTCGATGCGTTGATAAGGAAAGCCGATGTGGCCATGTATCTGGCCAAGAGGAAAGGTATCGACGTGGCAACGACCGACGAGCTTAGCTGTTGAGCGAGTGATATAATTCTCTTAGGCTTGTGAAATTCTTAACAGGAGGTGAAGCAGTTGCAGAACGTCTGCACGACTGGAGAAAGGCTTTTCAAAGAGCTCGATGAATACATGAAATCCATCAATGCAACACCTGACAAACTCATCTCCGTCCTCCAGAAAGCTCAAGAAATCTTCGGTTATCTCTCCCCCCAAGTTCAACAGTACATAGCCGATGCATTGAACATCCCAGTTTCTCAGGTTTATGGCGTCGTCACCTTCTACAACTTCTTTTCAATGACGCCTAAGGGTAAAGTACAAATAAAGGTCTGCCTTGGGACTGCCTGTTACGTCAAAGGAGCCGACAGAGTTCTTGAAAGATTCCTCGAGGAGCTCGGTGCGGAGTTGGAAAAACCAACCAAGGATGGTCAGTTCTCCGTGCACGCCGTCAGATGCTTGGGCGCTTGCAGTATGGCACCCGTGGTTCTGGTCGGAGAGAGGGATTTCTACGGTAGATTGAAACCAGACATGGTGCCCAGGATCATAGCGAAATACAGGGAGGTGAAGTCATGAGCAAGGTCAAGTCCATTGAGGAGCTCATGAAGATCAAAGAGAGGGCGTTGAAGGAACTACAGCTCAGAGACACCGGTAAAAGGGGTAAGATCACCGTGGCGATGGGGACTTGTGGTATCGCAGCTGGTGCCAAAGAGACGTTGCGAGCGATCGTAGAAGCTCTGGCTGAAAACAACATAAACGATGTTGCGGTGGTGCAGTCAGGTTGCATGGGACTGTGCGAAGTGGAGCCCACCGTTGAGGTTCGATTGGAAGGTCAAGAGCCAGTGGTGTATGGGCACGTTACGCCGGAGAACGCGAAAAGAATCGTGAAACTTCACATAATGGCAAACCAGATTGTCTCCGACCTGATGGTGAGAAAAGGAGAGATGTGAAGTGCCACTCACTACAAGCACGGTCTTGATATGTGCCGGAGGAGCGTGCATCTCTTCAGGTGAGGCGAGCGTCAAGGAGGCCCTCAAAAAAGAAATAAGAAAATATGGCCTCGATGAGGTTGTAAGGGTTGTGGAAACTGGGTGCATGGGTGCCTGCAGTTTAGGTCCGATCATCGTCATCTATCCAGATGGTGTTTTTTATCAGAAGCTCACACCTCGTGCTGCTGAAAAGATCGTTCAAGAGCATCTCTTGAAAGGTAGGATCGTTCAGGAGTATCTGTACAAGATGCCCACGGGAGAGGTCGTACCGGAGGCCATGGACAAGCTCCCGTTCTTCGCAAAGCAGGTGAAAATTGCGACACGCAACGTGGGCTACATTGACCCTTCGAACATAGAAGAATACATCGCGAGGGACGGTTACTTTGCCCTCAACAAGGTCCTAACCCAAATGAGTCCAGAACAAGTGATAGAAGAGATCAAACGCAGTGGGTTGAGAGGTAGAGGCGGTGCCGGTTTCCCAACGGGACTGAAATGGGAGCTGACGAGGAAAGCGAAAGGTGATAGAAAATACATCGTTTGCAACGCGGATGAAGGTGATCCCGGGGCTTTCATGGATAGATCCATACTTGAGGGTGATCCACACACAGTTTTGGAAGCAATGGTGATAGCAGGATACGCGATAGGTGCCCATCAAGGTTACATATACGTCCGTGCGGAGTATCCTTTAGCGATAGAAAGACTCCAGATCGCCATAGCTCAAGCGAAAGAGTTCGGCTTTTTGGGTGAAAATATCCTCGGCAGCGAGTTCGGATTCGATATCGAAATACGCATCGGAGCGGGTGCGTTCGTGTGCGGTGAAGAAACCGCTCTGATCGCCTCCATCGAGGGAAAAAGAGGTCAACCGAGGGTCAAACCTCCATACCCAGCGCAAAGTGGTGTGTGGGGTTGTCCCACCGTGATAAACAACGTGGAAACGTTCGCCTGTGTGCCACCCATCATTATAAAGGGAGCAGACTGGTTCAGGAGCATCGGAACGCCGACTTCCCCTGGAACCAAAGTCTTCGCACTGGCGGGAAAGATCACCAACACTGGGTTGGTCGAAGTACCTATGGGCATCACAATAAAAGAACTGCTCTACGAAATAGGTGGTGGTTCCTCGACGGGCAAGAAGATCAAAGCTGTTCAAACCGGAGGACCGAGTGGAGGCTGTATCCCATCCGAATACTTCGATACACCGGTGGACTATGAATCTCTCCAAAAGCTTGGAGCCATCATGGGTTCAGGCGGAATGATCGTCATGGATGAGGACGATTGCATGGTGGACGTTGCGAGATTCTTCTTGGAATTCACCGTGGACGAATCGTGTGGCAAATGCACGCCCTGTAGAGAAGGAACACGCCAGATGTTGAAGATTTTGGAAAAGATAACTTCTGGCGAAGGAAGTGAAAAAGATCTGATCGAACTGGAAACGCTTGGCAACATCATAAAAGATACATCTCTGTGTGGACTTGGTCAAACTGCACCCAATCCAGTGCTGAGCACTCTCAGGTACTACCGTCACGAGTACGAGGCGCACGTTAGAGAAAAAAGATGTCCAGCTCTGCGTTGTAAAGCCCTCGTGAGGTACGTCATCGATCCATCGAAATGCGTTGGTTGTACCGCTTGTGCACGCGTTTGTCCCGTCAACGCGATAAGTGGTGAACTCAGGAAGGTTCACACGATAGACAACGATGTGTGCGTGAGGTGTGGAAGCTGCATAGAGGTTTGTAGGTTTGGAGCCATAAGCAAAGTCTCACCGTGAAGGGGGAGTAGCTGGTGGTCGACCGCGAAGCGATCGTTAATCTGGTGCGAAACATAAAGCAACAGGCACTCGAAGAGCGCGATATGCTCATCAATGCTTTGCATCAAATACAGAACCATTTTGGTAGCTACATACCTGTGGAAGCGGCGAAACTCGTGGCTGAAGAACTCAACGTTCCCGAGTCCAAAGTCTATGAGGTGCTCACGTTCTACACGATGTTTTCGATCAAACCGAGGGGAAAGTACGTTGTGAGAGTTTGTGTCAATTTACCTTGCCACGTCACTGGAGGTAGACAGATCATCGAGACGCTCAAGCAAACGCTGGGTATCGATTTTGACCAAACGACGAGTGACGGTCTGTTCACACTCGAAAGAACCAGCTGTCTGGGGCTCTGCGGTGTGGCACCGGTCATCATGGTGAACGATGAGTACTACGGCGACCTCACGCCTAAAAAGGTTAAAGAGCTCATCGAGAGCCTCAGAGCGAGGGGTGAGGGCAGATGAAGCCCATATTGGTCTTAGTATCGGTGGACTCGAACAGCATTCTGCTTGGAGCAAAGCAGTTCGTCAACTATTTGAAGGAAGCGATCGAAAAGTACAACCTCAGAGATACGGTGGACGTGCTCGAAACTGGTAGCATGGGTGTCTACACTCAAGGTGTCGTCATGGCAATCTTCCCAGACGACATCTATTATTCCGTTCGCTCCATTGAAGATGTAGAAAAGATCGTTTCTGAACATCTGCTCAAAGGCCGAGCTGTTCTTCCACTCGAGCTACCCAAAGAGCGTTTGAAACTCGTCGTCGAAAAGGAGAGAGTGACGGAAGAGGTTCGCATAGTTCTGAGGAACGTGGGTGTGATAGATCCAAAAAGTATAGATCAGTACATCGCCAGAGACGGTTACTTTGCACTCCACAAGGCTTTGTTCGAAATGACCCCACAACAAGTCATCCAAACGATCAAGGAATCCGGTTTGAGAGGTAGAGGCGGTGCCGGTTTCCCAACGGGGTTGAAGTGGGAATTCACGGCGAAAGTTCAAGCCGATCAGAAATACGTGGTCTGCAACGCGGATGAAGGTGAACCAGGTACGTTCAAAGACAGGTTGATCATGGAGGGTGACCCACACTCAGTTATAGAGGCGATGATAATCTGTGGATACGCCGTTGGAGCAACGAAGGGATACATATACATCAGAGGAGAGTATTACGGCTCGGTCGAGAACGTCCAGAAAGCCATCAAGGATGCCTACGAATATGGATTCCTCGGTAAAAACATTCTCGGCAGTGGGTTCTCGTTCGATCTCACGGTGAGACTTGGAGCGGGTGCTTACGTCTGTGGTGAGGAGACTGCACTTTTGGAATCGATAGAAGGCAAATCGGGCAGACCGAGGCTCAAGCCACCATACCCTCCAACGCAGGGTTTGTTCGGCAAGCCAACGGTCATAAACAACGTCGAAACGTTCGCAAACGTACCGCAGATAATCTTGAACGGTGCGAATTGGTTCAAGCAGTTCGGAACGAAGGGATCACCCGGCACGAAGGTTTTCTCTTTGGTGGGAAACGTCGTCAAGAGAGGCATCGTCGAAGTTCCGATGGGCATCAGCGTCCGAGAACTCATCTACAGATTCGGAGGAGGTCTCCTCGGCGGTAAACGTTTGTACATGGTTCAGACTGGCGGTACGGCTGGCACATTCATAGGCGTCGACAAGCTCGATGTGCCATTGGATTATGAATCTTTCCGAGATCACGGTGTGTCGATCGGTTCAGGCGTGATCCTCGCGATGGACGAGGACGTTTGTCCCGTGGATGTGGCGTTGAACACGATGGAATTCTTCGAGCATGAATCGTGCGGAAAATGTACTCCGTGCCGTGAAGGTACAAGGCTTGCGGTGCAAATCCTCAGAAAGATGAGTAAAGGTCAAGGTCAAAAGGAAGATCTCGAAACGTTGAAGCAGATCGCTCTAGTCACCCAAGAAGCTTCCCTGTGTGGTCTTGGTCAGAGCATCAACGTTCCACTCCTCTCCATCCTAGACAACTTCAAAGAAGATTTCGTCAACCACATAGGTGCTTCGAGTTGTCCAAGGGGAGTCTGTAGGTTCGAAAAACCCACCAAAGTCAAGACGAAGGTTTGACTGTGTGCTCGGCCTGTGGGCCGAGCATACTTTCTATCGCGATCGTTTCTCTAAACGATTTGCTCAGATCGTAAACGTACCGACCCGATTTTCTTTTCTTAGTCAATATTCCCATCTTGTGTAAAGCCCTAACCAGGTGTGACGATTCTTTTCCCCTGATTTCGTTGAGTGCAGTGACCGTCAATGGTCCGTTCAGCGCTATCGCCGCAACGATCTCGAGCTGACCCAATGTTAACTTCGCTGCACGCACGTTGGTCGCCTTCATGGCGAGCTGTGAATAATCAGATTTCGTGTAGAATCTGTAGACGTCCCCGATCTTTTTGAGTTCTACTCCGTGGCGATCCTCGAGGTATTCTTTCTCTATTTCCTCGATTATCGGGATGAGCTTTTCTTCCTCCACCTTGAGCAAGTTTGAAATCTTTTTCAGAGTCGTTCCACGACTCGCGAAAAGGATCGCTTCAACTGCCGCTCTGAGGTTCAAATCCTTCGTACCTCCTGAGTAACATCTTTCCATCTTCAGTGGCGATGAGGCACTTCTTCAGATGTATCAGCTCCAACACGGCGAGGAATCGTACGATCAGTTCGTACCTGCTGGCCGATTCTCTCAACACTTCATACACGCTTAACTCATGCTCGACCGTCAATCTCTCCAATAATTCTTCCATGATTTGTTCCACGGTCATCGGAGATCTTTTGATCCTGAGGGCAGACGTTCTGATGTTCATTTCCTCCAGTATGGCTTTCAAAACCTTGAGTAATTTCTCCTGTTGGACGTACGGCATTGGAGTGACGCGCACACGTTTTCTCAAAAAAAGATCTTTCACATCCTTTTCGAGATGCTCCGCAAACTGCTTCACTTGCTCGTAAAGTTCTATCCTTCTGTAAAGATCTTCTTCCAACTTCATCAAATGCCGTTTTTCCCTCTCGGAAAGCGACGGGAGTAGATACTTCGATTTCAATTCCATCAAATGCGACGCCATGACGAAAAAATCGGAAGCTAGCTGTAGATCGAGCCTTTTCATCCGCTCAACGTATTCGATGAACTCGTCGGCCAGTTGAGAAATAGGTATCTGTCGCACGTTTATTCTGCGCTTCTTCACCAAATGTAGCAGAAGATCCAATGGCCCTTCGAACTGTGGCAATTTGAAAACGAGTTCCAAAACATCACCTCAAAAGAGCAAATTCATCCTCTCTCTGACCAACCTCATCGTCCGCTCCGCCACACTCTTTGCCTTCCGATTACCCTCTTCTATGACGTCCTTTGTGAAACGCTCATCTATCTTGGAATATCTTTCCCAAATGGGTTCGAGTTCTTTTTTCATGTTCTTCAAAAGGAGCTTCTTGCAGTCGATACAACCAATCTTCGCCTTGGTGCATCCTTCGAACACCCACTGTTTCTCCTCTTCGCTTATTCCAAACGCTCTGTGGTAATCCCACACGGGACATTTGTTCGGATCACCAGGATCCGTTCTGCGTTTCCGTGCCGGATCTGTGACCATGGGTAGTATGCTCTTCTCAAGTTCTTCCGACGTGTTCTCCAATGGTATGATGTTTCCATAGCTTTTACTCATCTTTCTTCCGTCGGTACCAGGCAGTTTGGGAACGATCGAGAGTATCACTTCAGGCTCAGGAAAAGTCTGACCGTACAGATAGTTGAATCTCCTGGCGATCTCCCTGGTGAGCTCCACGTGGTACACCTGATCTTCCCCAACTGGAACACCCTCAGCCAAATAGATGAGTATATCGGCCGCCTGAAGCACCGGGTACAAAAGAAAGCCGGTGTTGGAAAGGTCTTTATCGGACAGTTGCTGTTTCATCTCTTTGTAGGTGGGTACCCTCTCCAACCACGGTAGAGGAACGATCATTGAAAACAACAAAGCAAGCTCTGCGTGCTCTTTCACTCCAGATTGAACGAAGAGCACGGACTTATTCGGATCCAAACCGCACGCCAGGAATGCCCTCATGACCTCGACGGTGTTCTGCTGGAGTTGCTTGGTATCTTCGTAGGCAGTGGTCAACGCGTGCCAATCCGCAACGAAGAAAAAACACTCATGACCCATATCTTGGAGTGACTTCCAGTTCCTGAGGGCCCCCACGTAGTTTCCAATGTGAGGTTTGCCCGTGGGTCTAACACCACTGAGAAGCCTCAAAAACGATCACCCCTCGACGCGATCCGAGCGACGCGGTTCATGAGGATGGCCGTCGTGACGACACCGACACCTCCTGGTACGGGTGTGAGTGTCGCTCTGTTTGCAACTTCCGGATCCACATCACCGACGATCCTATCGTTCACAACGTTTATACCAACATCTATCACTATCGCTCCTTCTCTGACCATGTGTGGTTTCAAAAAGTTGGCCTTTCCAACGGCCACGACGATTATGTCGGCTCGTGCAGTCATTTCACCGATGTCTCTCGTCTTCGTATGACAAACTGTCACTGTGGCACTGCGATCCCTCCTGAGCAACATCACGGACAACGGGAGTCCGACTGTGTTACTCCTACCCAAGATGACGGCGTTTTTGCCCGTCAAGTCCGTCGTCCTTGTGAGGATTTCAACCACAGCTGCAGCTGTGCAGGGAGCGAACGTCTCTTCTCCGTACATGAGTCGTCCAAGATTCACAGGGTTTCTACCCTCCACGTCTTTGTCTGGATTTATGAGGCAAGCGATCTTCAGTTCGTCGACTCCTGCCGGCAAGGGATGTGCCACGAAGATGCCATGAACGGTGTCATCGTTACAAGCTTTTAAGAGTTTCTCTTGGAAAGTTTCAACGCTTTCAAACACCAATATCTCGTGTTCTATGTTCAACGCCTTAGCTTTTTTCTGCTGATTTCTCAGATACGCGAGTGTGCTTTCGTCAGGATTGATAGCGAAACTCACCAGTTTTGGTTTGACACGGCTCGATAGATTCAACGTTTCCTCATCGATCGACTTCGCTATGGTTTTACAGTCGATGTACAAGAAGACCACCAGCCTTCAGAAAAGACCAATTATATTACCATCCGGATCGATATCGATGTTCACCGCATTCGGCTTCTTCCCCAGTCCAGGCATCAACATGATGTCTCCGCACACCGCAACGACGAAACCTGCCCCAGCCGAAAGCAGAAAGTCTCTCACCGTGAAGGTGTAATCTCTGGGAGCACCCAACTTCGCAGGATCGTCCGAGATGGAATACTGAGTCTTCGCCACTATGACGGGTAAGTTCCCATAACCGTTCTGTTCGAGTCTTTCTAGAGACTCTTCGGCATCCTTCGTGAAGGCCACATCCTTGGCCCTGTAGATTTCTCTGGCGAGAACATCTATTTTCTTTCGAATGGGTTCCGAAGCGTCGAACAACGGCCGATAATTGGTTCCATCGGCCAGTTGCACAACTTTTCTTGCCAGATCCAACGCGCCCTCTGAACCTTTTGCGAACGCCTCGTTGACCGCTACGGCGACATTCAACTTTTCAACTTTTTCACACAAAAATTCTATCTCTTGCGGGGCGTCCGTATCGAAACGGTTCACCGCAACGACCACCGGTAAACCGTACTTTCTCATGTTTTCGATGTGAACCTTCAAATTCTCGATGCCCCGATGCAACGCTTCGATGTTCGGTGTGCCGAGCTCTTTCAAGTTCATACCACCGTGGTACTTCAAAGCGCGCACGGTTGCAACGATAACGATCAGTGATGGTTTAAAGCCAGCCGTCGGTGCAACGAAATCTAAGAACTTTTCCGCACCAAGGTCCGATCCGAAGCCAGTCTCCGTTACAACAAAGTCACTCAACCCCAAGGCCATCTTCGTTGCGATGATCGAATTCGTACCGTGGGCGATGTTCGCGAAAGGTCCACCGTGAATGAACGCTGGAGTATTCTCGCTGGTCTGTACTAGGTTTGGATTCAGCGCGTCTTTCAAAAGCACGGCGACAGATCCTTGGACCTTCAAATCAAAAACTCTCACAGGCTTGTTCGTCCTGGTCCAGCCTATCACGACTTCCCCAACACGCTTTTTGAGATCTTGAAGATCTTTGGCGAGACAGAGTATGGCCATGATCTCTGAAGCTGCCGTGATCACGAATCCATCCTGTCTTGGATAACCGTTCGCGTGTCCCCCCAGCCCCACGATGATCTGTCTGAGCGCTCGATCGTTCATATCCATAGCCCTTGGCCAGCTGATCCTCGTCACATCGATGTCTAGTTCGTTTCCAAACTTTATGTGCGCATCTATCATGGCGGATATCAAGTTGTGGGCACTCGTGACTGCGTGTATGTCACCGGTGAAATGCAAGTTGATGTCTTCCATCGGCAACACTTGAGCTTTCCCACCGCCGGTGGCACCACCCTTTATGCCGAACACAGGTCCAAGAGAAGGCTCTCTCAAGGTCACGATAGAGCTGTAACCGAGCTTGTTGATGGCCATAGACAAACCTATGCTCGTGGTGGTTTTACCCTCGCCGGCGGGTGTGGGAGTCATGGCAGTGACGACGATCAGCTTACCCTTCGGTTCGAGATGATTCAAAAGTTTGTGTGAAACCTTCGCCACGTGATCTCCGTAAAACTTCAAGTACTCTGGAGGGATAGAAAGCGCCTCCGCGATCTTTCTGATCGGTTTCAGCTGAAACGTGGACGAACCAGCCACTCCCATCATCCCCCTTCACAAGCGCCATTTTTCTTCGGCGGCGAACTGCTTGGCTATCTTATCGAGAACACCGTTGACGAATTTTCCACTGTTGTCAGTACCGTACCTCTTGGCCAATTCGATGGCTTCATCCAGTGTGACTTGAACGGGTACGTCTCCTTCGTACAAAAGTTCGTAAGTTCCTAGACGCAACACGCATTTGTCCACCAGTGATAGTCTGTCCAAAGTCCAATTCTCCAAGCACGAAGTTATCTTACTGTCTATCGAATCGAGGTTCTCATAGATCCCTTTCACGTACCGCTCGACGTCTCGACGGATCGAATCTGACTTTTCTTTACCAAGAACTTCCTCAAGAATGGCTTCCACGGAATCCTTACGAAATTCATTCTGAAATATCGCTCTGAAAACTAAATCCCTCATTCTGCTGCGGCGTGTCACGTTGGATCACTCCTTCGTCTCTTCCTCCCCTTCACGAGAAATACTGGATTCTTCAACGTCATCGATCACCACGTTCACTGAAATCACCTGTTGGTCTGTCATCCTTTCGATATCCAGTTTCACTTGTTCCATGAGCTTTCTGGCGATTTCGACGAACGGTCTGCCGAAGGGTGCCGTAACTCTCATCGAAACGATTATGCTGTCTTCAGGGGTTCTATCCACATCGATCGATTTTCTGAGTTTTTTCTGCTTTCTCTCATCGGTCAGATCGAGCACCGAACAGGCACTTCTGAAAGCGATTTCTCTTATCGCGTTGTCGGATATGTCAATGGTTCCGAATCCTTTCTCCATCTCGTCACCCCCTCAAGCTCTCTCTAAGTACTCTCCAGTTCTAGTGTCAACCTTGATCAGTTCACCGGTTTCCACGAAGAACGGTACTGTGAGCCTCAAACCAGTTTCCAAAACGGCTGGTTTACCGCTGCCCGCAACTGTGTCACCCTTGAAACCTGGTTCAGTCTCCACGACTCTGAGAACGACAACGTTGGGGAGTTGAACTCCTATAGGACTGTCACCGAGCATCATGATGTCCACTTCAAGGTTCTCCGTCAAGTACCATTTGGCGTCACCGATCTCCTCTTCGCTGAAAGCGTACTGCTCATAGTCATCGAGAGACATGAAGTAATAGTGATCTCCATCGTTGTAGAGATACTGAGCTTTCTTGTATGTCAAGTCTGCCTCGGGGACTCTATCTCCACTGCTGAACGTGACGTCTCTGACGAGTCCCGTCTTCACATTTTTGAGTTTGGTCCTAACCAAACCTCGACCCATCGCCATGTGATGCTTGTTCACGTCCAAAACTCTGTAAGGCTCACCTTCGTACATGATCACCATACCTTTTCTCAGATCTGTGACCTCTATCAAACTCATCCACCTCCAGTCAGATCGATTGAATTCTTCTATCGAGGCGAGTGAGTCTCTCTAAGCGATCCTCGCGGATCACAACATCCTCCTCTATTCTAACACCGAACCTACCTTCGATATAGATCCCTGGTTCGATCGTCACCACCGCACCCACGGGTAGAACAGACTCGTTGGCTTGACTCACTCTGGGTGCCTCATGAACCTCCAACCCCAAGCCATGGCCGAGCCCATGACCAAAGTATTCACCAAAGCCACGATCGATGATGTGGTTGCGTGCGATGGAATCCAACTCCTTTCCGCTCATGCGCCCGTTGCCTCTCTCGAGCGCCAGTGTCTGTGCTTCGAAAACGGCGTTGTAGATCTTCAAAAAGTCTTCGTCTGGCTTACCGAGGAAAAAAGTTCTCGTTATGTCCGCACAGTAACCGTTGAATTTGGCACCGAAATCGAACAGAATTGGCTCGTTCATCTTTATTTTTCGCTCTGAAGGTCTGCCGTGAGGCAGGGCCGTCCTCGGACCTGAGATCACGATCGTTTCGAACGCGGGACCATCCGCACCGAGTTTCTTCATTCTGTACTCTAGTTCCGCAGCGATGTCTTTCTCACAGACCCCCTCTTTAACGAGTTGCAGGGTTTGCACGAGGGATTCCTCGCTGATCTCTATAGCCCTCTTCATGTTCTCTATTTCCTGTGGTTCTTTCACCATGCGCATCTGTTCGATGATCTTGTCAACGGGTTTGTAGGTAGCTTGGTATTTTTCGGTGAGTTTTAGATACGTATCGTGACTGATGCGTGAAAATTCGAGGCCTACCACCTTCGGACCGAGTCTTTGAAGCACGCTCGAAACGGTGTCAAGAACATTCACACCACGATGTTCAACGAGCGCGAACTTTGTCTGTTGCTTGGCTTGTTCGAAATATCTCGAGTCCGTGATGATGAACTGTTGATCTTTTGTGATCACAAGGAAACTGAAAGAGCCCGTGAACCCCGACAGATACATCGTGGTCGGTTTCGAAGAGTACTCGACGTTGCATATGAGAACTGCTTCGATCCCTTCCGCTTCGAAAGCTTCGATGAATTTTTTGATCCTCTCCAAGATAGATCACCTCCATCGTTTCGATTGTACAATATCTCGCGAGGTGAAGAGATCTCATGAGAAATGTCGAACAACTGATCGAGAAGATTGTGAAACTTTTTCCCCGTGAAAAGTTCCGCGCAGATCCATTCAGAATACTCATCTGTACGATACTGAGCCAACGCACACGTGACGAAAACACAGAGAAAGCCTGTGAAAAACTCTTCGCCAGATACGGCAACGTCTTCGAACTCGCCAGAGCGTCCGCCGAAGATCTTCACGAACTCATAAGAGAGAGTGGCATGTACAGACAAAAAGCTGAGAGGATAGTTCGAGTCGCAAGGTTGATCGTTGAAAGATACGGTGGGAAGGTACCAAACACGCTGGAAGAACTGTTGAAACTGCCCGGTGTGGGTAGAAAGACGGCGAACATAGTTCTTTACCATGGATTCGATCAACCGGCCATCGCCGTCGACACACACGTTCATAGGATCTCCAACCGGCTGGGATTGGTGAGAACGAAGAAGCCGGAGGAAACGGAGGAGGAACTCAAAAAGATCGTGCCCGAACGTTTTTGGGGTCCTTTGAACGGATCCATGGTCGAGTTCGGTAGAACGATCTGTCTACCGATCAAACCAAAATGCGAGGTCTGTCCTTTGAATTCGGATTGCGAGTACTTTTTTCAAAAAAGACGTTGAAATTTCAAACAACGAGACATTATAATTCATTCAAACACCATGTAGGGGGTGTGAGGATGAAAAAAATTCTACTGCTTTGGTTTGCCTTCTTGCTCTCCACCATCGTTCTAGCCCAGAGGCAAACTATGGTCATTTACGCTTACGGTTCAGAGATGATCACACTCGATCCAAGCACCGAGTTCTCCAACTCCATAATAGTACTGAACAACGTTTATGAGACTCTCACACGTTACGTGGATGGAAAGTTAGAACCGCTGCTCGCAGTCGAGTGGTCTTCCAACGAAGATGGTACCGTTTGGACTTTCAAGCTGAGGAAAGGTGTCAAATTCCACGATGGTACGGAGTTGACATCTTCGGCGGTGAAGTTCTCCGTAGAAAGGACCATCAGGCTTGCAGGGGGACCGGCTTACATCTGGGACAGCGTCGAGAAGATCGAAACACCAGATCCCTACACGGTCGTGTTCAAGTTGAAATATCCTGCGAACATACCTCTCATCGCCTCCGCAGGTTATGGCGCTTTCATATTCAGCCCGAAAGTTGCTGAAATTGGTGACGATGAGGCCATAGCGAAGTGGTTCAATGCGGGTAACGATGCAGGTACGGGACCTTATACGATCAGCAAATTCGACCCAAAGACCCAAGTTGTGCTCAGAAAATTCGATGGTTATTGGAAAGGTTGGACCGACAAAAAGTTCGACATCGCCGTAGTTCAAATCGTACCCGACCCTTCTTTGAGGATGCAAATGATCACGGCAGGCAGGATCCATCTGACGAGGAACTTGATCTACGACGATCTGAAAAAACTGGAAGTTAATCCGAACGTTTATATCAAACAAAAGCCAAGCTTTCAAGTTCTGTACCTGTTCTTCAACACCAAGAAAGCCCCTTTGAGTAACCCGGACTTCAGAGCGGCCGTTGCTTACGCGATACCTTACAATGAAATCCTCAACCACGTGCTGTTGGGTTATGGCCTGCAACCTTCAGGTATCATCCCGAAAGGCATGTTCGGTTATGCGAGCCACCTTTCACCGCTTTCACAGGATTTGAACAAGTCCAAGGAATTTCTTACAAAATCCGGTGTGGACCCAAAGGGTGTCAAATTGGTATTGACGTACTTGCAATCTGACGAAGGCGAGAAGAAAGCTTCGGAGCTGATCTGGTCGAGCCTGAGAAAACTTGGTATCGATGTCGAACTCAGACCGATGAACTGGGAACAACAATGGGCGTGGGCGAGGAGCGATCCAACCAAAGCTCAGGACATGTTCATCATGTACTGGTGGCCAACGGTCATGACACCTTACGATTTTCTCTTCAGTATGTTCCACACCGAGGAAGAGGTGCTCTTCAACTTGTCTTACTATTACAACAAAGAAGTGGATAAGCTGATGGACGAAGCTGTGAGGTTAGAAGGCGTCAATCCAAAACGTGCTGAAGAGCTCTACAGAGCAGTAGAAACGATACTGCGTAGAGACCTACCCGCAGTTCCACTCTATCAAATCAACGATATCTACGTGGTTCACAAGTCTATCAAGGGATTTGAACCCAACCCAGCTTATCCAAACGTGGTTTTCTTCTATGAACTTGAGAGTGCGTCATGAGGTCGATTTGGTGTGAACTTTGTTAGGTACATCATTTCAAGATCGTTCTCTTCGATATTCGTTGTGCTCGGAGTAGTTTTTGTAGTCTTCATCGTTTCGAACGTCGTGCCATCCGATCCTGCAGCGCTGTGGGTGGGACCAAAAGCTACCCACAGCGCAATTCAAGCAGCTAGGGAAAGATTGAAGTTGGATGAACCCATTTTGGTGAGATTCAGCTATTTTTTGAGAAATCTACTTCGCCTCGATCTCGGTGTGTCGATAAGAACTCATAACCCCGTGGCTTACGATATAAAGAAGGCGTTGACTGCCACGCTTGAACTGCTGCTGATCGCGGAATTTTTCGCTATCATCGTTGGAATACCTTTGGGGGTCTTGGCCGCAGTCCACAGGAACAGTTGGCTCGACAACGTTAGTAGACTGTTCGCAGTCGCAGGTGTGTCGCTCCCAAGCTTTTGGTACGGGATGATCCTGCAACTGCTTTTCTTCAAATGGCTTGGCATTTTACCTCTGTCAGACAGAGTCGATACCTTCGTTTCTCTAATTCATCCTTTCGAGGAGAAAACGGGCTTTTATCTGATCGACACTCTCCTTGCTCGAAACTACGTCGCATTTTTCGATGTATTGAAACATTTGGTCCTACCAGCTGTGACACTCGCAGCGTACCCCATAGGCTTGATCACCAGACAAGTCAGGTCGATGATGGTCGAGGTGCTTCAAGAAAATTACATCAGAACGGCTTTTGCATATGCGATCCCTGAAAGGAAGATATACTTCGGTTATGCACTTAAAAACGCGATCGCACCTGCCATGGTCACCGTGGCTTTGTCCTTCGCATACACGCTCGTTGGCGCGTTTCTCGTCGAATTGATCTTCAACTGGCCAGGTCTCGGTAGATACGCCGCAAACGCGATACTCAGCATGGATTATCCAGCCATCGTCGGTGTGACGATCGTTGCCTCCGTATGTTACGTTCTCATAAACTTCATCGTTGACCTGATCCAAGCAAAGATTGACCCAAGGATAAGATTCTGAAGAGGTGAACATTTTTGAACATTCAACTCGTTAAACTCGCTTTGAAAAACACTGTGGCCAAATTCAGTTTCACAGTCATCGTGGTTTTCATAATACTTGCTTTGCTCGCGCCGTTGATAACACCTTTCAAAGAGCAAGCACTCGGTGAACCGAACATGGCGACGCGATTGCTTCCACCGAGTTTGAAACACCCATTCGGAACGGACCATATGGGTCGAGACATACTCAGCCGTATAATTTACGGTGCGAGGACCTCACTCGTCACAGCATTGACTGTCGTGTTCCTCTCAGCCATGATGGGTGTTCCGATAGGTATCGCTGCTGGCTATTTTGGAGGCATAACAGACAACATCCTGATGCGATTCACCGATGTATTTCTTTCCTTTCCACCTTTACTGCTCGCACTCTTGATCGCATCAACTCTCGGTAAAGGTTTACTCAACGCCATTGTGGCATTAGTCATAACGTGGTGGCCGTGGTACGCACGACTCGTGCGCTCTCAAACGCTATCGATCAAATCTCTCGCTTATGTAGAGGCTGCGAAGGCTGCCGGCGTCCCACACATCACGATCATGTTCAGACACATTCTTCCAAGTTGTATAGCTCCGCTCGCCGTTCAGTGTACGATGGACATGGGGAGTGCGATCCTTGAGGCCGCCGCCCTTTCTTTCCTTGGCCTCGGGGTCCAACCACCCGCACCAGATTGGGGTCTCATGATCAGTGAAGGTAAAGCTTATTTTCTGAATTATTGGTGGGTTCCCACATTTCCAGGGCTCTTCATACTACTTTTGGTCATGTCCTTCAATTTGCTCGGTGATGTTCTGAGAGAGCTCATAGACCCAAGATTGAGGAGGAGAATGCTGATTTGAGTGAGCTTCTGAGGTTTGAGAACTTTTCTTTGACTTTTAAGACTCTTTACGGAGAAGTTAGAGCTTTAAGGAACGTATCTTTCTCGATCAACACCGATGAGATAGTGGCGCTCGTCGGGGAGACAGGCTGTGGCAAGACCGTGACCGGCTTATCGATAGTTGGATTGCTCCCAGAGAACGCTAGAACATCTGGAAGGATTTTTTTCAAAGGGACAGAAGTGACACCGAACACGGCGAAAAGAATGCGTGGCAAAGAGGTGGCGATCATCTTTCAAGATCCCACTTCCTCGCTGAATCCACTCTACAGGATAGAGCAGCAGCTGATGGACGTTCTAAAAAACAAATGGAATGTATCACAGAGAGAATTAAGATCCAAAGTTTTGGAGCTTTTGAAACAAGTACAGTTGTTCGATACGGATAGGGTGCGTCGAGCATACCCCCACGAGCTTTCTGGTGGTATGAGACAACGCGTTATGATCGCCATGGCACTCGCATGTGAACCGAGCCTGCTAATAGCGGATGAACCGACGACGGCCCTCGACGTGACTGTACAACGCCAGATATTGTACTTGATCTGGGAACTGAAGCAGAAGAAGGGATTCTCAGTACTCTTCATCACCCACGATCTTGGCATAGTATCCCAACTGGCCGACAGAGTGATCGTGATGTACGCTGGAAGCATCGTGGAAATGGCTCCAAAGAAGGAGCTGTTTTTGAACACGATGCATCCTTACACGTTGGGCTTATTGAGCTGTGTGCTCGATCCACGCAGGAGAAAACTCCCAAAACCGATACCAGGCTCTCTCCCATCCCTAGAGCAACTGACAGCGGGATGCGCTTTTTACGAAAGATGCAGTGAGGCCCTTTCGATGTGTCAAAATCACACACCAGAATTGATCGAGGTGAGGCCTGGCCATTACGTATCGTGCCATAGATGGAGGGAAAGATGTGGTTGAAGTCAGAAATCTCAAAAAGCACTTCGTACTGCGTGGCAGAGGATTGTGGGGTAAAAAGATACTCGTGAAAGCTGTCGATGACGTCAGCTTCAGTGTTTCTGAAGGTCAAAGTGTGGCGATCGTGGGAGAATCTGGCAGTGGTAAGAGCACCCTCATTCGTTGCATAAACGGCTTGATCAGGCCCACGAGTGGTGAGGTTTATCTCGACGGTCAACGCGTGGCACGGCTCAAAGGAAAAGAATACAGAGAAAAGGTGGCACGCAAGGTTCAGATGGTTTTTCAAGATCCCACAACTTCCTTGAACCCGAGGCTCAAAGTCTTTGACATCGTTGTCGAACCCGTACTCGCCCAAGGAAAAATGTCCAAATCGCAACTCAAAGATCTTGTGTACGACCTGCTCGAAAAAGTTGGGCTCGATCCAGAATTGTCGAGTAGATACCCAGGAGAGCTCAGCGGTGGGCAATGCCAAAGGGTAGCCATCGCTAGGGCCCTCTCCGTCAATCCAAAGATTCTACTGTTGGACGAGCCAACTTCCTCTCTGGATGTATCGGTCCAGGCACAAGTTCTACAACTTTTGAACGAATTGCGTTACAAGTTCAATCTCACATACATCTTCGTCAGCCACGACCTTGGTGTTGTGAGGAACGTTTCAGAAACGATCTTAGTTATGTATTTAGGAAAGATAGTCGAAGTGGGTCCAGTCGAACGAGTGATCGATGAACCTATACATCCATACACCAAATTACTCATCGATTCTATGTTCGTGCCGGATCCGAATCTTGAAATGAGGAAACCTTCAACGTTTGGAGAACCCAGTACGGCCGTGAACGAAGGTTGCAAGTTCAGAAGTAGATGTCCTTTCTCGATCAAAGAGTGCGGATTTTATGATATGAATCTCATCAAGGTTTCGGAGAATAGGTTCGTTTCGTGCATCAAATGGAAGGAGGTAAGCTGATGGTCGAATTGAGTGTGAGTGACATCGAACAAATACTCTTCGGGTGTGCCGTACTCGGTACAGGTGGCGGAGGAGACCTTCAGAAGGGGCTCGAAACTGTCAGAAAATCCGTCAAAGGAAAGATCAAGCTGTTGTCTGTAGACGAATTCGATGACGATCGTTTGGCGGCGTGTCCTTATTTCGTAGGTTCAGTCTCACCATCCTCGGATGTGAAGAAATCGACGAAGAAAGTAGAATCGCCCGTGGTCGAGTCTTTCAAACTCCTCGAGCGTTATATGGGTAAAAAGTTCGACGCCGTTTTCCCGACTGAGCTTGGAGGAGGAAACACCGCAGTTGCCTTCGAGGTTGCCGCACAGCTGAACGTGGCAGTTTTGGACGGTGACCCAGTGGGTAGAGCAGTACCTGAGGTACAGCACACCAGCTTCTATTTGCTCGGAGTTCCCATGACGCCTTTCACCGTATGCAATCATTACGGTGATAAGCTGGTGGTTGAAGAGGTGTGCTCAGACGAACAAGCGGAAGAAATAACAAGGTCCATCGCAATCTTGAGCGGTGGAAAGGTGGGGGTCACGTCACATCCGCTCAAAGGGTCCATACTGAAACGAAGTCTTGTGAGAGGTACCGTGAGCCTGGCTTGGCAGGTTGGAAAGGCGAAGAGTGAGGCACAAAGAAGAGGAGAAAACGTCGTAGAAGCGATCGTGAAAGTTCTGGGAGCAAAAGTTCTTTTCGAAGGTTTAGCGATCGGCGATGCTCAATGGGAAGATAAAGGGGGTTTTACGTACGGTGAGATGCTTTTCGATGGGATAGGATCTTTCGAGGGTAGAAAATTCAAAATTTGGTTCAAGAACGAAAACCTCATAGCGTGGCTGGACGGGAGAGTTTGCATAACTTGTCCAGATTTGATCATCGTTCTCAGAGCCGACGATGGTTCTCCAGTGCTCAACCCACATTTGAAGAAGAATGAGCGGGTCGTCGTGATCGGCATGGCAGCGAACCAGTTGTGGAGGAGCAGTAAGGCGATCGAAATATTCGGACCGAGACACTTTGGTTTCGACTTCGATTACGTGCCTTTTGAAAGGAGCACGGTGAAATGAGGTTCGATCTGTCGAAGGCTGCGAGAAAATTGATCTGTGAGGTTTTCAAGATTAAGCCCGATGAAGAAGTCGTCATCACGTACGATACACTCTCCGATCTTTCCGTCGTTCAAGCAGTTGCGAGTGAAGTTTTTCGCACGGGAGCTAAGCCTCTGCTTCTCTGTGTTCCTGCGCCCAAGGGTGTTGGCAAAGCTGCCGATCCAGATCTTCCACTCAAAACACTCAGTGCAGCCCTTCAGAATGCGAACGTGTGGATAGAGTTCAATCAACGTTGGCTACTCTATTCTTCAGCTTTCGAAATGGCGATCAAGAACAAAAACCTTCGGTACATGTGCCTTGTGGGAATGGATCACGATATGTTCGTACGAACCTTGGACATCGATCTAGACAAGTTGGCCATTTTCATGGAACGGCTCGCACGCATACTGAAGGAAGCTGAAGAAGTGCGGATCGTGAACCCTTCTGGCACCGATGTGAAGTTCAAAAACCATCCGAAGCGTCCCATAATATGCGACCATGGTGATGCGAGTGTGCCTGGCATCCATATGCTTCCAGGCCAGATGAGTTGGACTCCCATTGAAGAGACGATTCACGGAAGGATCGTCTTCGACGGTTCAATCGTTCCGCCACTCGGTGTACTCAAGCAACCTGTCACGCTGATCGTCGAATCTGGTAGGATCGTCCAAATCCTTGGTGGTAATGAAGCGAAGCAGTTTGAATCTTGGTTGAAGTCTTTCCACCACGAAGGTATGTTCAGACTCGCACACATCTCACTCGGACTCAATCCGGGTGCGAGGTTGAGCGGAAACGTTTTGGAAGATGAGCGAGTCTGGGGTTGTAGCGAATGGGGCATAGGTTACATCAGCGAAGACCTCACACCGGACAGAGTCTACACAGATCAAGCTCCATCGCACTGTGATGGTGTGTGCTTGAATTCGACCATCATCGTCGATGGAAGAGTTGTGATGTCCGACGGAGCCATCGTGGACGAAAGGCTCAGTGAAATTATGAACGGTTGAAGTTCATTCCGGCTCGCTCTCGATTTGTTGGGCAAACTGCGTTGCCATCTGTTGGAGCTTCTCCAAATCGTTTTCCGTTGGAGCTCCGTTGAACTCGTGGACATCGACCACCTTCCAGCCCAGCGGTTCAACGAGTTCTTTGATCCGCTTGATGGCACCTCCACTCCAACCGTAACTTCCAAAGATCAAAGCCAGCTTGTTCTTCACGTGCTTTATCTGTGCCAATCTCAACAGATCTTCCATCGGTGGGAACAACGCAGCTTCGTAAGTTGGAGCACCTATGACGACACCACGTTTTTCCCACAACGAAGCGAGGATGTAACTGTGGTGTGTCTGAGTGACGTTGAATACAGAGATGGGTAATCTGGACTTGCTCAATCCCCTCAGTACGGAGTTCATCGCTCGCTCGGTGTTACCATACATCGAACCGTAGACGAGCGTGACACCTTTCTTGGAAGGCTTTTCAGCGTATTCCGCCCATTCTCTGTACATCCTGATGGGCGTGTGAGGTTCTGCCCTCCACACGAGCCCGTGCGATGGAGCGACGACATCGATCGGTAAGTTCGCCAATCTCTCTATCGCCCTCAGAACTGGCCTGCTGAAAGAGGCGACGATGTTGACGTAATATCTGAGCATTTCCTTCAAGTAAAATTCCTTATCCTCACACTCATCATCGAATATGGCTCCCTTAAACGCCCCGTAGCTTCCAAAACCATCACAGGAGAAAAGCACTCTCTCACTCACCTCGTAAGTCATCATCGTTTCGGGCCAGTGAACCAACGGTGTGTAGAAAAATTTCAAGGTCTTTTTGCCCAGGGAAAGTTGCTCTCCATCTTTGACGATCTTCACGTTCTGATCGATCTGATAGAAAGCTTTCAACATTTTAGCACCCCTATCGGAGATGAGTATCGTCGCGTTCGGTGCAACCTTCTTCAAAACGCTCAAAACACCCGTGTGGTCTGGCTCCATGTGGTTGACCACGACGTAATCGATTTTCGAAAGGGGAACGACACTCTCTATCTGTTCGAAGAACTCATCCACCTTGATCGATTTTGCCAGATCGATGAGTGCGTTTTTCTCATCTTTGAGCAGATAGGCGTTGTACGAAACACCTTCTTCACCTATGGGCCAGAGCCCTTCGAACAGCTGAGTGAACCTATCGTTCACTCCCACCCAATAGATACCTGGCTTCACCTCGATCGCTTTCATGCGAAATCCCTCCTCGGCAATATTGTACAAAACGATCGCGAGACACTGTAAAATTCAAGATGGAGGGGGGATCTCTGGTGAAAAAATATTTAGCGATGTTTCTGGTCTTGATCGTCGTGGCGTTGTTCGCAGCGAAGTTAACGATCCTTCACATCAACGACACACACGGTCGAGCCTGGCCCTGGAGTGAGACGAACAATCCAAACATAGGAGGTTTCGCTGCAATCGCGACGATCGTGGAGGAGGTTAGAAAGGAAGTCGAAGCCGTTTCTGGTCGTGTGCTGTTTCTGCACGCTGGAGATTTGAACACGGGTGTACCCGAATCGGACATGTTGGATGCCGCACCAGACATCGTCGCGTTCAACATGATGAGACTCGATGCGATGGTGCTTGGTAACCACGAGTTCGATAAACCGAAGGAAGTTTTGGCCAAACAGATGAAGCTCGCAAAGTTTCCGTTTTTGAGTGCGAACTTTTACGATCCAGAAGGCGTTGTCAAACCTGCTCCTTACATCATCAAAGATTTTGGAGATCTGAAGGTGGCGATCATAGGCCTCACCACCGAAGAAACGGCGATACTGGAACCGTTACATCTGAAGGGTGCACGGTTTGAAAACTGTGTGGAAACCACCAAAAAGATCGTTGAGGAATTGAAAGGGAAAGTCGATCTGATCGTCGTATTGGCGCATTTGGGTTGGGGACCAGAGGGTGAAGGAAAGACCACGAGCAAACAGCTGGCGCAGAGTGTTGAAGGTATCCATGTGATCGTCGATGGACACAGCCATACGAAGTTCGAAACGGCTCAGCTGGTCAACGGAGTCATCGTGGTTCAGGCGTGGGAATGGGGTAAATACGTAGGGAGACTAGATCTAGAGATAGAGAAAGGTAAGATCCTGTCGTACAACTGGAAACCGATCCCAGTGAATCTGAAGATCCACAAAGGCAAGGATGCGGAAGGTAAAGACATCTACGAATACGTGGACAAAGAATACAAAGAACACTTCTACGTCAAAACCGTACTCGATTACTTCAAACAGCTCGGCGATGAAAAACTCAACACGGTGATAGGGAAAACCCACATCCTGCTCGATGGCGAAAGGGCGAACGTTCGTTCGAAGAGCACGAACCTTGCGAACATGATCTGCGATGCGATGATCTGGAAAGTCAACGCGGACGTTTCACTAATGAACGGTGGTGGCATCAGAGCCTCGATAAAGCCTGGAGAAATCACGGTGAGAGACGTGCTGACGGTCCTACCATTCGGCAACACCCTCTACGTGCTCAAAATGAACGGTGAACAGCTGTTGAAAGTTTTGCGGTATGCTGCAACCATAAAAGAGGGGCAAGGTGGATTCCTACAGACCGGCGGTTTGACTTGGAAGAGCGTCGCAGGAGAGGTAGTGGAAGCCAAGGTGAAGGGTGAACCGATCGATCCAAGCAAAACGTACACGGTTGTGACGAACAATTACTTGGCTGGTGGCGGCGATGGCTATACGATGCTTTCGGGCCTACCTGGCTACGATACCGGTTTCAGATTGGACAGCGTTCTTGTCGAGTTCATCCAAACGGTTCTAAAAGGCGAGATAAAAGACTACGACTCTTCACTCAGATACATCAGACAATGACGGTAAAAGAAGGGGACCTTCGCTGGTCCCCTTTCTTCATCTTTCACCGACGATCGTACCTGGAATCCTCAGCTTTCTTTCGAGCAACGAGAAGAGATGGGCACTCAGCCAAACCACGGAGAGGTATATAAAGGCAGTTAGAAGGTACACTCTGAAAAATTCAAAGTTGCGACTGGCTATGAATTTGGCTTGAGCCATCATTTCCGGAGCACCTATGATGTAAGCCATCGAAGTGTACTTCAAAAGGTAAATGAACTCGTTCGTCCAAGCGGGAATCACGCGCCTCAACGCTTGAGGTAGAATGATCAGTCTAACGGCTTGCCACTTCGTCATTCCGATCGAATGGGCCGCTCTCAGCTGTCCCACGCCGATGGATTGAATGGCTCCCCTTATGTACTCAGCTTGATAAGCAGCGCTGTTGATCGTGAAACCTATCAGCGCCGCGGCCAGAGGAGAAAGTCTCAACCCGTAAACAGGTAAGCCATAGTACAAGATGAAAAGTTGCACGAGCATCGGTGTGCCCCTTATCAGCTCTATGAATCCTACGCACAGAAAGCTCACAAACTTGTTGGCGTAAACTCTTCCGACGCAGAGCAAGATCCCAAGAACAAATCCAACGCCGGCGGCGAAGAGTGTCAGATAGACCGTGACTATCAAACCGTTCAACAACTTCGGTAAAGATTGCTGCACGATTTGGATGAAACTCATCTCGGTTTCTCTCCGTAGAGCTCGCTCAGTTTCTTGAGGAACTGTTTTGCACGTTCGGTTTTTGGATTGCTGAAAAATTCATCTGGAGCACCCCTTTCGAGGATCACACCATCCTCCATGAAGAGTATTTCGCTCGCCACGTTCCTGGCGAAACCAAGTTCGTGTGTGACCACGACCATCGTCATGCCCTCTTTCGCGAGGTCCATCATGACCGACAAGACTTCACCTATCAACTCCGGGTCGAGAGCGGACGTTGGCTCATCGAAGAGTATCACCTTCGGTCTCATCGCCAACGCCCTCGCGATGGCAACACGCTGCTTTTGACCACCAGAAAGTTGCGACGGATAATGGTTCGCTTTGTCCAGAAGTCCTACCTTTCTCAGTTGTTCTAAAGCTATCTGCGTTGCCTCCTCTTTGGGGATTTTTTGAACTTTCATTGGGCCTATCCGAACGTTATCGAGGGCCGTGAGGTGGTTGAACAGGTTGAAATCTTGAAAGACGAAACCGATCTTTTGTCTCATCCTATGAACGTTCTTGGGCGTGATCTCTTCGTTCTCGAGGAAAACCCTCCCCGAATCTGGTTCAACGAGCCTGTTTATGCACGCAAGTAGTGTGCTCTTACCAGTCCCACTCGGTCCAAGTATGACCTTCGTTTCACCCCTTTTGACCTCGAACGATACACCGCGAAGAACCTGTACAGAACCGAAACTCTTTTTTAGGTTTTCGACCCTCAACACGACTTCGCTCAATGAACTACCTCCCTCGTTTCAAAGCCAGGGATCGCAAGTTTCTTCTCAACGATCGCGAAGATCTTGTTCGCCGAGAGGGTGAGTACCAGATATATGGCCGCGCAAGTCAAAAAGATCACCATGGGTTCGTAGGTTCGCGCCACGATGTAGCTACCTTGCCTCAACAACTCGATGACACCGAGCGCATACGCCATGGAGGAATCCTTCAACACCACGGTGAGTTCGTTGGTCCACGGTGCGATGGAGAATCTCAGAGCCTGTGGCAAGACCACATGCCAAAACGTTTGTAATCTGTTCATACCGAGTGAGTACGCAGCGAGCGTTTGGCCTTTCGATACGGACAGGATGGCCCCTCTGAAAATTTGAGACTGATAGGCTGAACTCCTTATGCCAAGTCCCAGAACGCACGCCAAAAAGGGATTGAGTCTGATACCTACTTCGGGTAAGCCGTAAAAGATGAGCATCAAAAGGACCAACAGGGGGATACTCCTGAAGGTCCTTTCATAGACCGAACAAACGATTTTTGAAAAAGAATGACCGTACACTTGAAAAAAACTCACAGGTATGGCGACTAACAGGCCGAGGGTCAGCCCCAGCGCAGTCAACTGAACCGTCACCCAAGTGCCTTTCAACAGGTACGGGAGAGACTCCAAAATCAGTTTCAGCTTATCTATCTTTCATCTCCCCCCACAGCCTCAGAAGTACTTGTCAATGAGTTCACTCATTTTACCAGATTCGATGATCTGCTTGAGTGCGTTGTTAATCGCGTTCAACAGTTCCTTGTTCCCTTTCCTCACGGCTATACCGTACTGCTCACCGGTGACTATGATCCCCACGACTTTGACTGGTTTCGTGGCGGCGAACCTGCTTGCAACAGGTGAGTCCAGCACGATGGCATCGATGTTCCCATTCAAAAGGTCGCTCAACGCCAAGATGAACGTGTCATACCTTTTGAGGTTTCTCTCTGGCAATATGCCTTTCGAAACCAACTCATCGGTGCACCAGAGATCCCCCGTTGTACCGGTTTGAACACCGATTTTGTACTTACCGAACAACACGGTGATCGTCAGGTTCGAATCGGCTCTGACTATCACACTCTGATCGGCCGTCCAATAGGGTATAGAGAAATCCACAACCTGTTTTCGTTCTTCCGTTATCGTCATTGCAGCCGCAACCACATCGATCTGACCAGCACGCAGTGCGGGGATCAAAGAATCGAAACTCATATCCACGAATTTCAACTCAAAACCTGCGATCTTTGCGATCTCCCTCATGAGGTCCATGTCGAAGCCAACGAACCGGCCGTTTTCTATGTACTCGAAAGGTGGAAAGTCTGCACTGGTTCCTACCGTGATGGTCTTCGAAAAGGCAAATGCGGCGAGCAATAGCAAAGCGAGCACGAACGATCTCAACTTCATTCAAACACCACCTCCAACCTTTAAAGGTTTGTCACATTATACCACACACGTTTTCGCTCATTCAAGAGGTTGCCATTCTACATGGAACGTTCCGGGCTTATCGATCCGCTGGAAAGTGTGCGCACCGAAGAAATCTCTCTGCGCTTGTATGAGGTTGGCCGGCAAGTTTTCCGTCATCAAGCTGAACAAATAGTCCAAACAAGCGTTCAACGATGGTGTGGGTATCATCGACGATCTTGCAAGGTTCGTGACCTTGATCGCATGGGGCAATCTTTCTTCTACGAAGTTTCGTGCCCTTTCGTCGTTCAAGAACGTGATGTTTTCCTGCGAGTTTTTCAACAGCTGTCTCAAAAAGTCGAGCATTTTGGATCTGATGATGCATCCACCTTTCCAAATCCTCAGCACCTCGAGTGAGTCGACGTTGTATTTGAAGCTCTTCGAAGCTTCGTGGATGAGCCACACACCCTGTGAATAAGAAAGAAAGTAAGCCAACGACAACGTTTTCTTTAGATCTTCAACGGCGATGTTTTCGGCGGTTTTCATGTTCGGCTTGTAGAGTTCAGCCATCTTTTGTCTTTCTTCTTTGTAGTAAGACACGGCGCGCGCGAAGACGGAGGCACCGAACGAGAAGGCTGGCACCCCAAGATCGAGAGCAACCTGGGTTGACCATTTGCCAGTCCCTTTCTGTTCAGCCTTGTCGAGTATCAGCTCGACGAGGGGTTTACCAGTTTCTTCATCTTTCCAGCTCATGATCTTGTACGATATTTCCATGAGGAAGGATGCCAACTCTTCTCTGTTCCACCGCTCGAAGATCTCGCCGATCTTTTCACTTGAAAGTTTCATCACCTTTCTCATGATGTCGTAAACTTCAGCGATGGCTTGCATGATGCTGTATTCAATGCCGTTGTGGACCATCTTCACAAAGTGCCCAGCAGAGCCGTCACCAACGTAGGTGCAACATGGGCCGTCTTCCGTTTTGGCAGCGATTTCGACCAAGATCTTTTCCACCAAACTGTAAGCTTCCCTCGTTCCCCCAGGCATGAGCGATGGTCCATGCAACGCACCGTACTCACCACCAGAAACACCCATGCCGAGGTACAGAATTCCCTCTTTGGCGAGCTCGCTCAATCTCCGATCCGTATCTGCAAAATGAGAATTGCCACCATCTATCAATAGATCGCCTTTCTCAAGGTATGGCAGAAGCTCACTGATCATGTCGTCCACCGCTTGACCTGCTTTGACCATCAATATGATCTTTCTTGGTCTGCTCAAACTGTTCACTAGCTCTTTGATGCTGTAAGCTGGCAGCACCTTTTCTGATTTCACTCTTTCTTCCACGAATTTCTTCGTTCTCTCGGCGGTTCGATTGTAGACGGCCACCGAATAACCTTTCCTAGCGATGTTCAGTGCCAAATTCTGTCCCATGACCGCTAGGCCTATCAAACCTATATCCGCTTTCACGCATCCCTACCTCCTCACGTTCGACTCACTTCAATGATACATCAGTAGATGAAATAGCTACCTTCTCTAACCAAGAGGTGAACCTGTTCGTTCAGCTCGAAGTTCTCCTCGCTGTTTATGAATACGTTCTCATCGAGGTCTTTCAGTTTTATCTCATAACGTATTTTTGCCCCCAGATACTGTTTACCGATGATCTGGCCGTTCAACAAAAGATCGTTGGATCTCTTCGTCAGAGGGGCGTTCATGCGATCCAGAACGACTTCCTCAGCTCTTATGACCAGGTTGACTTCTCTTTGGCCCGAAACATCCAAACCGATCCTTCTGAGTCGTTCAGCCTCGGTCTTCACAACACAGTTCACACCGACGAAATCGGCCACGAAGAGATCTTTAGGCTTGCGGTATATCTCACGTGGCTCACCGATCTGCAATACCTTGCCGTTGTTCATCACGGCTATCTTGTCGGCTATGCTGAGCGCTTCCTCCTGATCGTGAGTGACGTAGAGTGTTGCGATGTTCAATCTTTTTAGAATGTCTCTCAGCTCGAACCTGATCCTCATCCTTATTTTCGCATCCAAGTTCGACAGAGGTTCATCGAGTAGCAACAGATCCGGTTCAACCACGATCGCTCGGGCGAGAGCGACTCTCTGTTGCTGACCTCCTGAAAGCTGGCTCGGCTTTCTGCCCGCCAAATGTCCTATGTCGAGAAAGTTCAAAGCCCATTCGACCTTCTCCTTCACCTTTTCTTTCGAAAGTTTTCTCACCTTCAAACCGTACGCCACGTTTTCGAACACGCTCATGTGTGGCCAAAGAGCGTAGTTTTGGAAAAACATCGCAACGTTTCTCTTCTCAGGAGGCAAATCCGTCACATCGCGTCCCTTTATATAGATCCTTCCCTCATCCAGTTGAACAAAACCGGCGATCGATCTCAACAAGGTTGTCTTTCCTGAACCGCTGGGTCCTATGACGGCCAACAACTCTCCTTCATCTATCTGTATGGACACGCCGTCGAGGGCCCTCACTTCACCGTAGTATTTCTTCAAATTCTCCGTCTTCAAGACGATCACGGTTTCAACCCCCAATGCCGGCGATGTACTCAGCTTTTAGAAATTTCTCGATGATCAACATGAACAACAAAGAAGGAACCATCAGGATGATCGCTATAACACTGGCTATCTGCATGTTGTAGCCAGCGCTAGCTGTGTACATCAACACCGGAGCGGTCTGTATGAACGGAGCTCCTATGAAGAAAGCGGCGTTGAATTCACCCATGGACCACAGAAAAACGTGTATGGCCCCTGCGATGATACCCGGTATGCCGAGTGGGAAGGTTATGGTCCAAAAAACTCTGAACCTACTCGCTCCGAGGTTCTGCGCGGCTTGTTCGAGATCCAGCGGTATAGATTTGAACGTTGCGGTTATTATCCAAAGTGAAAAAACCAACGAAGCCATCGTGTGTGCTAGAATTATTCCCCACATGTTGCCTCTCAATCCGATCCTTCCAAAAACTCTCGCAAGGTTGATGAAAACTGGTAGTTGCGGAAAGGCTTGTGGCATCAAGAACAAAAACAACAAGATTCTTTCTACCGGAAGTTTGTACCTTGCGAAGGCATAGGCGGCGGGAATGGCGATCGATATGGAAAAAACTACCGTGATCAGTGCGATCCTCAAGCTGAGCGTCAACGAATTCAACACCCTACCTTGTCTGAAGACTTCGCTCCAGTAACGCAGAGTGAACTCTTGAGGAATCGGGCTTGGCCAATACCAGATCCTGGCGAAGCTCCAAAGCACGATCCCCACGAAAGGTCCAACCACCAACAGAAGTATCAGAACCACGAGGACCAACTTCAACGTCAACCTCAATATCGAAAATTGTCTCATGCCTTGATGCCCCCTCGTTCAGCCGCCATGAACTTCAAATAATAAATGGCGAAGACCATGACGATCAGATAAGACACCACACCCAAGGCGTTGGCGGTACCCCAGTCGTTGAAGTAGTTGACCCTGAACATCATGCTCACCGTGATCATGTTGGGACTGGCTGGACCAACCATGATGGGTATGGTCAAACTGCTTATCGTTCTGACGAACGTCAGGATGAACGCAACCATGATGGAAGGCCTGCACATGGGCAGTAGAACGTCCAGCACGATTTTCACCTTGTTGGCCCCAAGGTTCTGCGCAGCTTCGATGTAAGCACTGTCCAAACTTTTGAAGGCGCCGAGCACGATGAGAGTTGCGTAAGGCGTCATGATCCACACGAAAGCCCAAACCAAGCCGATCCAACTTCTAGAAAGTCCAGGTAACTCTTCGATGCGCAAGATCCTCGTGAGCAAATTGTTCAAAGTCCCGTGAGGGGCGAGAAACACACGCATCGCATGTCCAACTATCAAAAAAGGAATGAAGAGGGGCAATTTGTACATCAAATCGAGAAATCTCCAATTTTTGAATCTCAAATAACCCGATATGAGCACACTTAAAACCAAAGTGGCGAAGGTCGTGATCAAACTGATCATCACACTGTAAACCACGTCACGCCAGTATATGTCGAACACCTTTCCGTAGTTGGCCAAGCTGAACCTGTTCGAGACGGTGAAACTCATGTACATCGACAGAAACAACGGATAGATGTACAAAACAGCTAAAACTAGCAGAGCGGGGAGAATGAGCAGAAAGCCGACGAGAACCTCCCTTCTTCGTCTCATGAGCTCAACCCCCAAAGTGAGGCGAGGCCGATGGCCCCGCCTTCACTCATTTCTCGACCCACCTTTCGTAAGCTTCAAGCATTCTGGTTCTGTAGTCAGCTATTGGCATGCGCTTGCCGAATTTCAACAGATCTGTCTCTTTGATGTCTCGATACAGTCTTTCGAAGACTTCCTTGCCCAGGTGTGGAGAAACGTACTCCACGCCGATCGCCGGATACCAGTTGAATTTATCGACTATGTACTTGGCGTGTATCGATGGGGATGACACGAATTCGATGAGCTTGAGCGCATAATCGGCGTTCGCTGCCTTGGTCGGTATCGCGAAGTACATCGGTTGACCAGGCATACCGGGTTCTGGAAGGATCAACCTTATGTTCGGGTCCATCCTACCTTCCCTGATCCACGTGTAGAACATGTCCACCCAAACTGGGCCCATCCAGATCTCGCCCCTGTTCAGTGCGTCCAGAGTTCCAGCGTTGCCAGCCGTGAGCACAACGTACTTGTTGAACTCTTTCAATTCTGCGTAGATCTGTGGCCAATCTTCCGTGTACTTCTCATCGAAAGGTCCGTTCATCAGTATCTCTGGATTCTTCGACTTCCAATAGACCCATCCGAACACGAACGAAACACCAGACATACCACCTTTGATGCCGTTGTAGCCGAACTTCTTCGGGTTCTTCTTCACCCATTCGACCAGTTCGGCATAGCTCCTCGGTGGATCTTTGACGAACCTTGGGTTGTAAGCTATCGCAGTCTGGCTGTGGAACATGGGCATGACGTAACCGTCAACTTTGACGCCGAGTGCAACTTCCGCCGTCTTCATCGTCACGAGTCTCCTCGCGGTGAGGAAATCCGTGTACGGTCTTATTAGACCACGCTCGATCGCCCAGATCGTTCCAGCCTCGTGAATGACGACTAAATCGATGGCCCACTTGTCCTTGCCCGAATCTTTCTCGAGTTGCAGTTGTTGAATGATCTGTTGCGAGCCGGCATCACCTGGTCCGGTACCTACGACCTTCACCTTCACGTTCGGATAGAGTTTTTCAAACTGTGGTGCTATCTCGTACTGGAAGAAATCGACCATGTTCTGATCACCCGCGACCATCATGGTGAGGGTGACTTTGATGGGGATGTCTGCCTGTGCCAACACCACCGCCGCTGCGAGCATCAACAGCACGGCACACACTCTCTTCATGCACATTCACCTCCCCTTCAATTTGAACAATGAACTTTCAGAGTTTCTTCAAAAACCTTTGTAAAGTTTTAAAAGCCAATCTGGCCGCCTCTTCGGTTCCACCTGGCAACGGCAAGCACTCCACCGAGATGAACCCACTGTAACCGATCTCTCGCAGAGTTTTGAAGATCGAATCGAAGTTCAAATGTCCCGCACCCGGTGCCCATCTGTTGCTGTCAGCGACGTGGAAATGTTTGATCCAACTCGCACACTCTTTCAAGCTCTCTTCGATGTTCACTTCCTCGATGTTCATGTGGAACGTATCGGCCAATATTCCCACATTGTCACGCCTCAAAAGCTCCAAGGCATGTCTCACTTCTTTCAACGTGTTCAGAAAATCCGTCTCGTACCTGTTCAAAGGTTCCACCACCAGCTCGACACCCTTTTCTTTCGCGTAGTTTGCGAGCTCACCCACCGACTCGATGAACAATTTCAAAGTCTCGTCCAAGGATCTTTTTCCCTTCTTGCCCCTAACCAGTCCAACGATGACCTTCGCATTGAAGAACGAGGCGAAATCGATGTGATTCTTTAGCCTCTCCATGGCGCGGGATCGTATTGAAACGTCCGCATCGGTGATGCTCAAACCTTCAGCGAGATAAGCTTGCCCAGTCCCAACGGCAACCACATCCATTCGCAACTCATCCAACAAACTTTTGAGTTGTGCCACGTCTATCACTTTCGGGTCTCTGATCGCGATCTCGACGGCATCGTAGCCAATATCTTTGGCCATCATCGCTCCCTTCGTCAGATCACCTTTGAAGGCCAACGCATCGAAGGCGGCATCTACCGTGCTCAAAACCAGTGCAAGTTTCACAGAGTCACCCCTTTTGTGAAGAATTTCTCGAAGAACTCTTGAAGTCCAAGATGACCGCAGTTTTGCAAGATGACCTTAGCTTGTTTCTTCACAACATCCGGTGCATCGTTGAAGGTCACACCGGTTCCCGCAATTTTGATCATCTCCAGATCGTTCTCCCCGTTGCCGAAAGCTACAACCTCCTTTAAATCGATGTTCAAAAACTTGCAGAGTCTCCTCAGCGCTTCAGCTTTGTTCACACCGAACGGTAGGATTTCTAAAAGGTCCTCTTCCGATCTTGTGATCGAAGCGTGGATACGATGCTGAAGTTTCAATACGTTCTCTATGTCGGTCAGTTCAAAACTGGGGCCTGTGAGAACTATCTTCGTCACCCTTTTGTGATTCAAAAAATCGATGTTCTCCACAAGATGGTAGCTGAGCCCATCTCTGTAAACGTAACGTGCCGCATGTGAAGTTAAATTCAGAACGTAGACATCTTCATCGATGAAGAAAAAGATGGACACGTCAGACCTTTGGCAAAGATGGCCCACCTTTTGAGCCAGAGAATCTTGTAACGTCTCTGAATACAGGTATCGCCCAGTCACTGGATCGAAGATCCGTGCACCGTTGAAGAGTATCACGGGTACTTTGCTGACGAGTCGTTCGATGAATCTGCTCGCACTCTTCAAAGAGCGACCCGTCGCCACAGTGGATTTGACACTTTTCTCCTCCAGTTTTTTCAACATTTGCAAAGTTTCTAAAGAAAGGGTCCCATCTTTTTCCAAAAGTGTTCCATCCAGATCGAAGACCAGCAATTTCATTCTCTCTTCACCACCGACATGGACGATCTTTCGAACGACACATTCACCGTTTCACCGAGCTGTGGAACTTTTCTTTCCTCGTGCCCGTGGATTTCAACGCTCACAGTTCCATGCTCGGTCTTGATCTCAAAGTAGAACGTTGAACCGGTGTAGACTCTAGTCACGACCTTTCCTTTCAACAAACCTTCTTGGGGTGAAACGAACCGTCCGCCTTCAGGTCTGAGGACCAAAAGAACCGAATCGTTCAGTTGAACGTTCGAATCTTCCCGCACATCGACGGTTACCTTCTGACCATCCTTCAACTCAACGATGGCTTCGTTATGTTTGCGCTCGTAGATCTTTCCTTCGACGAAGCTGGCTTTCCCAATGAAGCTGGCCACGAACACGTTGGTGGGAAATCTGTAAAGCATCTCTGGTGTATCCTTTTGAACGATTTTTCCGTCTTTCATCACGATCACATAGTCTGAAAGCGTCATGGCTTCCAGCTGATCGTGTGTCACATAAATGCTGGTGATACCAAGGCTCATCTGTATTTTTCTCAGCTCGACTCTCATCTGCTCACGGAGTTTCGCATCCAAGTTCGATAGAGGCTCGTCCAAGAGGAGCACCTTCGGCTCAACTACCAGTGCGCGCGCCAAAGCTACACGTTGTTGTTGACCGCCAGACAGTTGACTGGGATATCTCTTTTCCAAACCAACGAGCCCGACTATTTCCAGTATCTGCATCACTTTCCTTCGCAAAATGTCTTTCGCTACCCTGCGCGCTTTGAGTCCGTAGGCGACATTCTCGAACACGTTCAGATGTGGAAACAAAGCGTAGCTCTGAAAGACCATCGCGGTCGGACGGCGGTTCGGTGGCAGATCGTTGACCACACTTCCGTCGATGAGTATGTCTCCAGAAGTGGGTATTTCGAATCCACCTATCAGGCGTAGAGTTGTAGTCTTGCCACAACCTGATGGCCCCAGCAAAGTCACGAGTTTCCCCTTCTCCACCCCAAAGCTCACACCATCGACGGCCCTCACGACGGAACGTGTGGCAGGATCTTTGAAGATCTTCACCAAGTTTTTGACTTCGACGTAGTAGCCGTTCACCCTTCAACCCTCCTGAGCTTCATTTGGTACGAAAGGTTCACCGTCACAACTCTCATCAAAAACATCGCCAGAACGACGAACCCAATCAAAACACAGCTGAGAGCTGCCGCTTGTGCCAAGTCACCGTTGCTCACAGCCCCAAGGATCCTCACGGTGATGAGATTCCACTTGGCCGATACGACGAAGATCACGGCGCTTATAGCCGTCATGCTCCGAACGAAAGCGTTGAACAACGCCGTGAAGAAGGCTGGCATCAACAATGGGAGTGTGACTTTCCAAAAGGTCTGGTTACTGTTACACCCAAGATCCATGGAAGCTTCTTCTATCGATTTGTCTATCTGATACAGCGCAGCAACTCCGTTCTGTACGCCCACAGGAAGCTCCCTGAAGACGAACACCAACACTATGATCAACGCCGTTCCCGTTAGAACGAGTGGTTCTTGGTTGAAGGCCAGAAGGTAACCTATACCAACCACCGTTCCGGGGACCGCGAAAGGCAGCAGCGAAATGGCTTCCATCAATCTCCTTCCAAAGAACTCTTTCCTCGCCACAAGATAGGCGATCATTATGCCGAGCACACCACATATGGGTGTCGCCATGGACGCCAACAACAGAGTGTCCTTCAGATACTCCCAGCTGAAGTTGAAGACGTATCTGTAGTTGTCCAGCGTTAAGGTATGATTCACACCCCAAAGCTTGGTGAAAGAACCGAACAACACTGTTCCGTAGAACGTCATGATGGAGGCTGTGAGGATGAAGCAGATGAGCGTGAGGATCACCTTCGCCCAACTTGGAAGTTCCATCGATTTGGATAGGAAAGATTTTCCCGTCACCGTGACGAAAGATTTCCTCGACAACCAATATCTCTGTACGAAGAACGCTATCAAGGTTGGGATCAAAAGCAAAATCGCAAGTGCAGAACCGTGTGGTACCCTGTAACCGCCCGTGATCTCCAAATAGGCAGACACGCTCAGCACGTGGTATTTTCCACCCAGCACGAGTGGATTTCCAAAATCAGCCATCGATTGGGAGAACACCAAAAGCCACGCAGACAGAACACCTGGCATACTCAAAGGAAAAGTCACACGCCAAAAAGTTCTCCATTTGCTACATCCAAGACTTTGGGAAGCCTCCTCAAGATCTGCACCTATCGAGAGCAACGTACCTTCCAAAGTCAAAAACGCCGTTGGAAAGTAAGCGAGCGTTTCGACGATGACCAAACCCCAAAATCCATATATCTCGAACGGTGGCGTACCACCGAACAGTCTTCTTGTGAACAAGCCGTTCCTTCCAAAAAGAAGGATCGCAGCCAGCGCAACGACGAACGGTGGAGAAACGATGGGAAAAGTTGCAACCGTTCTGAAGAAGTTCTTCATGGGCACGTTGGCCTTGACGATGGAGTATGCGAAGATGTATCCTATCAGAACACCAAGGCATGCCACCACAACGCCGAGTCTCAGAGTGTTGAAGATCGGTACGATGAAATACCTTTTGGAGAATATGGTCCTATAGACGTCCAAACCGAACCTGGCTGGCTTCGGTTCAAAGCTCTTCAACCCCACCATGAAGAGTGGATAGATCACGAAGATCGCCAACAGTACCCAGACTAAAACTATCATCGAGAGCAAAACCGGCTCGTTCAAAATCCTCCTCAGTTGTTTCCCCACCGTTCAACCTCACCTCTAGAATACTGGCGCGGCAGCACCGCGCCAGCGAAAAGTTCATCTTCCATACTCGATCTCTTCTCTCCAGCGTTCACACAACCTATCTTTTTCTCTACCGAAGTATTCGAAGTCCATGGGCACCAACTTGACATCTTCCAACCTCACCGCGCCGAGCGCCACTTCGGCCGCCGGGTTGGCAGGTATCCTGAACCATTCTTTCATGAGGTTCTGCGCCTCAACGCTGAGCATCCAGTCGATGAACTTCGCCGCTAGATCTGGTTCCGGTCCACCCTTGATGAGGGACATCGCACCGATTTCGTAACCGGTCCCTTCCTTAGGGAAGGTGAGCACCAGAGGATAACCCTTCGCGATACCCCTCGCTATGATGTCGTGTGCGAAGGCGATGCCCACAGCCGCTTCACCGAGACCAACTTGTACGACGGGGGCAGAACCAGATTTGGTGTACTGCTGTATCTGTTTGTCCAAACTCTTCCAGTACTTGAACGCTGCATCCTCACCCATCAACGCCACGAGAGCCGCCAATACGGTGTAAGCGGTGCCAGAAGTGTACGGGAAAGCTACAGAAACTTTGCCTTTGAATTCGGGTTTGAGCAGGTCTTGCCAAGAAGTTGGTGGATCAACCTTGAGTTGTTTCAAGATCTCCGTGTTACTCGCAAAACCTATGGCACCGAAGTAAATACCAACCCAGTAACCTTCCGGATCCTTCAAAGCTGCCGGAACCTTCTCGGTCATCGCAGATCTGTAAGGCACCAAAAGTCCCTTCTTCTTCGCTGCGATGTGATCGACGGCAGGCCCACCGAACCAGATGCTGGCCCTGGGGTTCTTAGATTCAGCCTCGATACGCGCGAGCAGTTCACCTGAAGACAATCGAACGACTTCAACTTTGATCCCCGTCGCCTTCTCGAAAGCCTTCACATAGATGGGCCATTCGTTCTCATCCAAGGCGGTGTACATGTGCAGCACTCTCTCGGCAGTCAGAGCCACGCATGCCACCAACATCACCGACAACAACACAAAGAGCTTTCTCACACGACCTCACCCCCTCTGTAAGGCCCCGCGTACTGCATCTTCGCTGAAGTCACCCTAGCTGCCAGTTCAACCGATTCTTCCAAACTCTTTCCGTTCATCAAACCTGCAAGGAACGCAGCCAGACACGTATCGCCACGACCAGTACGACCGAGAAGCTTGTAATCTGAGAACTTTCCTTCGTAGAAATTTCGACCATCGTAGGCGACAACGCCTTCTTTATGAGTTGCTAGGATCAACTTCGCTCCAAACTTTGAAAGTTCAACGCACGCTCTTTCCAACCGCCGTTCATGGGTCATCACGTACGCTTCGTTGTTGTCAACTTTGAAGATGTCTATCATCGGCAGATATTTCTCTTTGTCATGCCAATCTGCATACTTCATGCTTCCATCCTCGAGCACGTTCCTCAAAAAACCTTGTGCGTCCACAACGAGCAATTCCACTTTCGATCTCAATCGTTCCAAGAGCCTTTCTGGAAATTCTCCGTGCCACAGCGCGCTGACCACCGTCACGTTGGTCTTCACGTAACTCAGCTCTTCATCCACGAACGGTTCGGCTCTGTATAAGATCCTGCTTTTTCTTTCGTCTGGGTTGCTCGATGGATAGACGTTCTCTATCGTCGTCGTCTCCCGGCTGGGTAGAGTGAGCATTTCGACCCCAGCTTCCCGCATCGGTTTGAAAAGTTCAACGTCCCGATCGGCCAGTTTCGTCACAACGACACATTCCACCGCGAGCTTTCGTGCCGTTATGGATCCGTAGAAAACACCTCCACCCGGTACGACGAGCAATTCGGTTTGTGTTCTGTTGATGTCTTTCGACACATGTCCGACGAACGTCACTTTCGCCAAACTCATCACCTCATTTGACCCCAGCCGCAGCGGCAATGAGGTCCATCACCTGCTGTGGTGTTACATGTTCTTTTTTGTACTCACCGATCTTCTCCCCACGCTCAAGGACGACCAATCTGTCTGCGACCTCGTAGACGTGGTAGATGTTGTGCGTGATGAAGATCACCGAAATTCCCCTCCTTTTGGCTTCCAAGATGTGCTCGAGCACCCTTCTCGTTTCACCGACCGAAAGTGCGGCGGTCGGTTCATCCAAGATCAGCAACTTCGCTCCGAAATGGATCGCTCTGGCTATCGCCACAGCTTGTCTTTCACCACCGGATAGAAAGGCGACCGTGTCGTCGACGTTGCGCACACTTATCCCGATGTCTGCGAGAGCTTCCAGCGCGACCTTTCTCATTTTCTTCCTGTTCAACCACTTCACTGGTCCAAATCTGTGTACCAGTTCGCGACCCAAAAAGAAGTTGCGCCACAACGGCATGAGGTTGACCAACGCGAGATCTTGATAGACAGTCTCTATACCAAGCTCACGAGCCTCACGTGGAGAACTGAACCTGACGCGTTTGCCTTCAAAATAGATCTCACCCTCGTCCGGTTGGTAGTAACCGACCAAGACCTTTATCAAGGTGGATTTGCCTGCGCCGTTGTCTCCCAAAAGTCCGACCACTTCAGCTCGACCCACTGAGAAATCTACACCCTTCAGTGCCCTCACCTTACCGAAACTTTTTTTGATGTTCCTCATCTCAACGAGTGGCTGGTTCATCCCGCCACCTTCCTTCTGATCCTCGCGTTGATCACTGCCGCGATTATCAGAATCACTCCGATGAACGCTCTGTACCAGTAAGCGGGTGCTCCAGCGAGCACCAAGCCGTTTCGAACCATGCTTATCATGAAAGCTCCGATGCACGCACCGAGCACACTCCCATACCCACCTGTGAGCAAGGTGCCTCCCATCACGGCACTGGCGATCGCCTCGAGCTCGAGTTCTTGACCGAAGGTGGGATCAACCAACTTGAACCTTGCAAACGTCGTCAGGCCAGCAAAACCAGCCAAGACCGAGCACAGAACGAAGTTGATCAGTTTCACACTACCCGTCGCGATCCCCAAAGCCCTCGCGGCACCGAGACTACCGCCAGTGGCGAACACCCAGTTGCCGTACTGCGTTTGTTCCAAAATGATCGAAAAAATCAAGGCCAACACGACGAACCAGAGTGCCGAATACCTCAATCCTCCATAGATCCTGCCACCCAAGTACTGCAACATGTCTACTCTCCGAGCCAAGATGATGGGAAACCCACCGGTGACCGCCAAAAGAATCCCACGCCAAAACATCATCATTCCAAGCGTCGTTATGAAAGAAGGTATCCCAGTCTTGAGGGTCACCAACCCGTTCACCGCTCCGACCCCAAGACAGACCGCCAGAGAGACGACTAAAGACAGATACGGATCGTATCTGGAATTGACCATGGTTGCGAACACCATGGGTGCGACGGCGAACACGGAACCAACAGACAGATCGAATTCACCGCTGATCATGAGCATCGCAACACCTATCGATATGATCCCCAGCTCGGCCGCCATCGTGAGTGTGTTGAAGAAATTTTCTACCGTCAAAAACCTGTTGGATAACGCGGAAAAGAGGACCAAAAAAACAGCGACACCGACTATGGCTCCAAACTCCTTTATTCTGAAAAAGCCCATCAAACTCGCTTGCTTGTTTTTCAAACGCTTCCCCCCTATGCAAGGGGTGGTCGAAAGACCACCCCTTGTGAGTCGTGAGGGATCATTTTCGATTCATCGATATCCCAGTTTTACGGTCTTTTCCACGATATCGACGTTGCTCTTATCGACGATGGAAGGTCCAGTCAAGATGTTTTCGTGAGGTATCAGACCGTACTCTTTGTAGAGGTACAGAAACACGATGGGTAGGTAACCTTGCAGATACTGCTGTTGATCGATCGTGAAGACCACGACACCTCTCTTGATCGCGTCCGTGATCCTCGTCGTCAGGTCGATCGCACCTATTTTGACTTTGCCCACCAGTTTTTCTTCCTCAACGAGTTGAATGGCTGGATGTGCACCCAACGGGCCAAGAGTGAAGATCGCATCGGTGTCTGGATATCTGGCGAGATAACTCTTCAGCAAGGTCAAAGCCTTGGTTGGATCGGTGGTTATGTCCAACTTTTCGGCAGGTATCTTCTTTTCCTTCAACACATCGATGATGCCTTTCGCTCTGGCTTCGAGTCCCACGTGGCCCGGTTCGTGTATGGCGATGACGGCGCGTTTGGGTGTGAACTCTTGAAGCATTCTTCTTCCCGCGTAGACTCCGGCCAGATACTCATCCATACCGACGTAGCACAGATACGGGATCTTCTGATCGATCGGTCGATCGTCTGGCACGTTGATCGCCACCACGGGTATCCCCATCTGGATCGCCCGTCTTATGGGTTCATCCAGAGCAACCGGGTTCGTCATCGTGACGATGAGACCATCGGGTTTTTTGGCTATCGCTGCGTTCACAAGATCGATGAACTCCTTCAGAGAAAACTTCTCAGGACCCAGATACACCGCTTCGACGCCGAACTTCGCAGCCGCATCTTTGACGCCTTTCATGACCACGCCCCAGAACGGATCGGCCGGTCCACCGTGTGAGACCACGTAGAACGTGTAGGCAAAGGCTGCAACCACCACCACGAGTAGAGCCACCACAAGCAACCTTCTCACACACATCCCCCCTGAAAACGGGCGCGCGGGGCGCCCGGTGTTTCACCACATATTAGCTATGCTGTATATGCTCCTCCATCCGGGAGATAGAGGTTCTTTCAACGCCGCATCGAGCTCTTCTTTTGATCTCTGTGACAGCTCGTGTGCTGGCGGCAGTTTTCCTGCTGGGAACCTTTCCATGATGTCTCTCACCAATTTTTCAAGATAGTCCAAAAACGCTTCGACTCCCTCTTTCGCTTTCTCCGCACTCGCAGCCGTAGCCTTTCCAACTACACCTTCTGGGTATGCGACCACCTCGATCGGTCCACCTCCAACGTGTCCGTACCAAGCGATGGGTCTGTGCAACAAGTTTCCAGCTTTGTCTATGTGGCCTTCTGGGAGATAGCCACGCGGTTTGGTGTCCACGGCCCATTCTTGGTGGCAGAACTCGGGGAACAGCGCCAAACTCCAGGAGGTCTCGACCTCGTCTGCGTGGACGAACCTCGTTTCGTAAGGTCCACCTTCCTCTTTGGTTTTGAATTTGTCCTGGATCGCGTGGTACCAGTTCAAGTTGATGATTATTGCCGGCAGCTGGAAGATCTTGGCGAATTTGTGTATCGCGACGGGTATCACGAATTCTTGGCCATGGCCATTCAACAAGATCTGCTTTCTGAAACCCGTGTTCCAAAAACCAGCGATGACGCTGACCAGATAATCTACGAAGGCTTCATCCTTCACAGGAACCGTTCCAGGCATGCCGATGTGGTGGTAAGGATGAAATCCGTACCATATCGGTTCTGCCACGGTACAACCAGTTTTCAACGCGACTTGCTCGGCCATGCGCGTGACCAAGAAGGTGTCTTCTCCAGTCGGTGCGTTGGGGCCGTGGTTTTCCGTGCTTCCGACTGGGATGATTATCAAGTCGCACTTCTTCAGCCTATCTTGAATTTCTTTCATCGTCATCGTTTGAAAGTAGACTCCCGTAGGTCTCTCCATGTGCCCTCCTTCTGGAGGTATCTTCCACTTCGACATCTTCATCCCTCCAATTTCACGTGAGCGTTTCCACTCTCGACAGCTCTGTAACAAGCATCTATTATTCGAATGACGGCAACACCGTCCGACACGGTGATGGGTGGCGTCGCTCTCTGCTTGACGCATTCCACGAAGAGCTTGTTTTCCTCGATGTAACCCCACTTTTCCTTGAAATCGACTTTTGTGAAGTCGTGGCTCTCAACCTCTTTCCCCAGACCCTTACAGAAGTGCACCCTCTCCATCTCTTCGTTCATGAGCATGTTGTGTTCACCGTAAACTTCAACCCTTTCGAACGGGATCATCCAACTCGCGTGCGCGCAAGAAGTGAAGGTGCCAATGAGACCGTTCTTCAACTTCATGACGATCGCCCAATCGTCTATGTCTGGATAGACGCTCTTTTTACCCAACACGTACATCTCCTCGACTTCTCCCAAGAGCCACCTGACCATGTCGAACAGATGGATCGTGCTTTCGAACAAAAAACCACCAGTGTAGTTGCGATCGCTCGTCCAAGGCGGGTTCAACAGTTCTCCTCGATTCATCTTTATCTGGAAAGAGAGCGGTTTCACCGAACCGTCCAGAATCTTCTGCTTCATGAATTTGTAAACGCTCGCGAAACGCCTGTTGTGTCCAACTTGAAAGATGAGGTTCTTTTCTTTGACTTTCTTTTCCAGCTCGATCGCATCCTTCAGAGAGATCGTCATGGGTTTTTCACAGAACACGTTCATGCCCAATTCGAGCGTCTGCATCGCATAGTCGAAGTGAGTTCTGTTCGGCGAGGTTATGTAAACTGCATTCACACCGGCATCCTTCATCTGCTTGAGGTTATCAAACACTTTTGCGTTGAATCTCTCTGCAACCGTTTTGGCTCGATTCTTATCGACATCCATCACACCGACTATCTCAACGTCTGGAAAAGTCGACAGTATCTCCAAATGAACTTGGCCTATGAACCCACTCCCCACTACTCCTATCCTGACTTTATCCATGCGTTTCACCTCTCATGGGTTGAGCATCGTGACCTTGACCAGCTCCTTGTCGGTCTGCAGTCTCTTTATGTACTCGGGGATCTCATCTATCTTCACCGTCTTGGAGATGATCTTCGTCATGTCCATACCCGTGGCCATGAGGCTGATGACCCTTGGGAAGTTCCCATGACCCGAGTGACCCTGCGACCCTACAACTTGAGCGCGCCTGACTTGCAACACTTCACCGGTGAGCGGTATCTTCACATCCGCCCTCGCCACGATGACGACGGTCGCGTTCACGCTCCTACCTCTCCAGATGACTTCCTCTATGTCTTTCCAAACTATCTGTGGCAGTCCAGTCGCTTCCAAATACAGCTTGGCACCCATTCCGTTCGTACTGTCGAGAACGGCTTCAACGAAGTTCTCTTTCGTTGGATCTATCACTACGTCGGCACCGAGTTGCTTAGCGATGTTCCTGCGTGTGGCTGCAGGTTCTGAGAGTATAACCTTCGCAGCCCCAGCCCTCTTCAAGATGGCCACGGCCGCAAGCCCTATGGGTCCTCCTCCGAGGATCACCACATTGTCGCCAGGTCTGATGCCTCCTCCCCTCTCTATCACGGCGTTGTAAGCAACCGAAGTCGGTTCCACCAAACTACCAGCTAAGAATAGCCTGTCCCCCTCGTAAACACCTTCAAGTTCCTTCAAGCTCCACAGGTATTTGGACTCCAGAACGATGTACTCAGCGAAGGCACCGTCGACGTCGAACCCCATTTCGCGAAGATTTTCACAGTTGTTCGGATAACCATCCGCACACGGTCTGCAATGTCCACACCAGAACATCTCTTCGGTAGTGACAGGCTCACCGGGTTCGAACCGCTTGTTCGTTCTCCTGTTGATCGCTTCTGGACCGGCATCCACCACGATGCCAGAGAACTCGTGACCGAGGGTAACCGGAAAACCCGTCAAACCGGGGTAGAGAATGTAACCTTGTTCGTCGGTCTGAGCCATGTGAACATCGCTACCACAGATCCCGCATGCCTTCACTTTCACGAGCACTTGCGTGGGTTTGGTGATCTTCGGCTCGGGTACGTTCTCAACACGTACCTCTGGATACCTCCACACCTTGCTGCCGAGCCAACAGAGTTTTCCCTCGACATCTTTCGGACCAAGTTTGAACCCAGGTCTTGGGTCCCATTTAGCATGCAATCTGACCGCTTTCATCTTCGTCCCTCCCGTCCATCGTGCACTCCGTTACATAGTTTATGATCATTTGAACACGGTTCCAAATCCGATAATTGACGGTTAAGGTCAGTTGAAATGCCTTACGCTCGCATTTTCTTTGCTTTTCTTCTCTTTTCGTAAAATTTCCAACTCTTTTTGATGCTTTCGATTCTGATCTTCGTAACTCGCCGTGCTATAATGCAAAAGGGGGTTGTGAACGTGTTTACAGAAGAAAGAAGGAATATGATACTCGATATTCTGAAACGAAAAGGGAAGGTCACCGTACAGGAACTCGTAGAAAAGTTCAACGTCAGCAGTGTCACGATACGAAAGGATTTGGAATTTCTCGAATCCAACGGTTCGATCGTTCGAACGCACGGTGGAGCGATATTGGCAGACCATTCTCGATCTGAATGGAATTTTTTGAAGAAGATACACCAAAAAGAAAACGAAAAGAGACGCATAGCAAGAAAGATCGTTTCCTTGATCGAAGACGGTGACACTGTGATCTTGGACAGCAGCAGCACCAATTATTACGTCACTTTCGAATTGAGACATGCGGAATTTTCTTCCATAACTGTGGTGACGAACAACGTTTTCATAGCAGGGAAATTGATAGAGCAGGGAGTGGAGGTCATCGTGCTCGGCGGTGTGGTGAGGGAGAACAGTCTATCGCTCGTTGGACCTTGGGCTTTGAGGTTCTTGGAGGAGATCAACGTGGACAAAGCGTTCCTAGGTACCACGGGCTTTTCGATAGACAAAGGTTTCATGACGCCGAGCATCGTCGAAGCTGACGTGAAGAGGGCCATGATAAGGAGCGCCTCGAAGGTGTACATCGTGACCGATTCCACCAAGTTCTACAGGAGTGCGTTCGCATCCTTCGCGATGCCTGAAGATATCGACGGTATAATAACAGATCACGGCATACCAGAAGATTTCGAAAAGTTCTTGATCGAAAAAGGTGTCGAAGTGCACAAAGTGTGAAGGGGGTTGATCTGATGAACGAAGCGCTGAGAAAGTTCAAAGCTCAGCTGGCTGGAAAGTTCAGTACTTACGATGCGTCAGTTCGACAGACCGCCGATGCCACGTTTTTCATGGCGAGGAATCAGAGTGCAAAACGTTTGATCGTCATGGGGAAGAAGGGGGTCTGTGCCCTGTTCGAGGGGGAAAAGATCGGAACCATCGATCAATTGGACGTGCTTGCGTGTCCTCTCAACGATCACAACTGTGGGAGGTTGATGGAACTGCTCGTTTCCCTCAAGCCATCGATCTGTGATAAAAAGCTTTCGTTTGGTTTCGGTGATCGCATCGGAGTCGCAACGGCCGCACACGCACAAATCGTGAACAAAGACGAGGTGTTCCCCGTCTTTGCACAACAATCCGTCCGTGAAATAACGAGGACCGAGAGATCTTGGCGAGAGGTTCTCCACAGCGCCGTTTGGGGTGTCTTCGAGAGCGGTTACGATGGAGCCTTCGGCGCCGATGCCGATCATGTGAAAAAGATCGAAGATTTAGAGAGTGCCGCGCACGTGGGCTACACCATGTTCACGATCGATCCTTCTGACCACGTGAAAGACCCTACAAAGATCGATCGAAGAGAACTTGTGAACTTTTTTCAAGAACATCCCAAAAGGCGAGAGATCGCGTCCAAATACATCGGTAAAAGTTTCACCGTTTTAGATGAAAAACTCTCGTTCGACGAAGACAGTTTCGCCGAGATTTTCACAACTTACATCAGCGCCATAGAGCACGTGGAAAGTTGTTATAAGGCCCTGCGTGCCGTTCGTTCGAGAGGTTTCGACCTTGAAGTTTCCATAGACGAAACTTCCCTGCCGACGACACCACTCGCACACATATTTTTCGTTCAAGAATTGAGGAGGCGTGGGGTAGATTTCCAAACGCTCGCGCTCAGATTCCCCGGAGAATGGCAGAAAGGCATCGATTACATAGGTGATACAGACCAATTTTCCAAAGAACTCGAAAAACACGTCGCCATAGTGAAAATGCTCTCAGGATACAAGCTTTCTTTGCATTCAGGTAGCGACAAGTTCAGCGTGTATCCAGTTTTGGCTGAGAAAACGGAAAGAACGGTGCACGTCAAAACGGCCGGAACCAGCTATCTCGAAGCGATCAGAACGGTTGCGAAGTTTGCTCCCGATTTGTACAGAGAGATTCACAAATTCGCACTGTCGAGGTTCGAACAGGACAGAGCCTCGTACCATGTCACAACGAACTTGTCGAGGGTTCCGAACGTGGACGAAGTTTCAGATTCAAATCTTTCAGATCTTCTCGATCAGCCAGACGTGCGTCAAGTCATCCACATAACTTACGGTTCTGTTCTGACTGCGAAAGAATCTGGTAAAACTCTCTTCAAAGATCGTATAATGAAAGTGTTGTTTGAACATGAGGATGAACACTACAACTTTTTGAAATCACATCTTGGAAAACATCTAAAACTGCTCGGCGCATGAAAGGAGTGTGATGGATGTGAACGAAGCGTACAAACTTTTCAGTCTGGAGGGGAAGGTCGTCGTCATCACGGGTGGTGCGGGGATCCTCGGCTCAGCGATAGGTGAGGGAATGGCGAGGTTCGGAGCGAGCATCGCCATTTGTGACATCAGAAACTACGAAGAGAGGGCAAACGAGTTCAGATCCAAAGGCTTGAACGCTCGTGGTTATTACATGGATGTGTTGAACATCGAAAGCATAAGGAAGGCCCACGATGAGATACTCAAAGACTTCGGTAAGGTGGATGTGTTGATCAACGCCGCGGGTGGGAACATACCCGAGGCGACCACATCGCCACAGCTGAGCTTCTTCGATATCCCACTCGAATCACTCCAGAAAGTCGTTGGACTGAATCTGTTCGGCGGTGCGATACTACCTTCACAAGTGTTTGGAAAAACGCTGGTGAAGAATCCAGAAGGTGGTTCCATCATAAACATCTCTTCGATGTCGGCTTACAGACCATTGACACGGGTCCTTGGATATTCTGCGGCCAAGGCGGCGGTGAGCAACTTCACTCAATGGCTCGCGGTGCACATGGCCATGGAATACAGCAAGAAAGTGAGAGTCAACGCGATCGCACCCGGATTTTTCTTGACCCATCAGAACAGATACCTCCTGTTGGACGAGCAGGGGAATCTGACGGCGAGGGGCAAGGCTATAATCGATCATACACCCATGGGTAGGTTCGGCGATCCAGAAGACCTCATCGGTGCGTGTGTGTGGCTCGCTTCCGACGCTTCAAAGTTCGTCACCGGCGCGGTCATCCCGATCGATGGAGGTTTCAACGCCTACGCGGGTGTGTAATGAAAGGTGGTACACATGAAATGCATCGAGCGTTTGGAAGGTTGTCTCGATCGAGATGAAATGAAACGATTAGTCGAAGAGACCTTACCAGATAGAGATCTTCAGAAGGTTCTTTTGATCCATCCAGACTACACGCGCGTGGACTTCTCATCCACGTTGGTTCCCATCGTTCATCGAGAGCTGAAAAAGAGGGGATTGAAGACTCTCCACACGCTGAACGCCAGCGGTACACACAGGGCCATGAGCGAGCAAGAAGTCAGAAAGAAGCTCGGCCTGTTCAACGAAGACTTCGTGATGTTCAACCATGAGTACGCCAATCCGAACGCGCTGATGAACGTTGGAGAACTCAGCGCGGAGTTCGTGAGCCAAAAAACGATGGGAGATCTTCAACAACCTCTTCCAGTCACGCTCAACAGATTGTTCTTCGAGAAGTACGATCTCATCATCGTTCTGAGTGGTACTTCCCCACACGAATCCACTGGATTTTCTGGTGGATTGAAATCCATCGTTCCAGGCATCGCTGGTCCCGACGTCGTTGGGCTCTTCCATTGGGCTGCCGTTTTGATAGGCATACCGAGGCTGATCGGATTGATCGACAATCCGGCCAGAGATGTGATCAACGAAGCTTGCAGGATGGCTTTCCAAAAGGTTCGTTCACCTGTGATCTTTTACAACATGGTCTACGAAGAAACCTCCAGCGGAGTTCTGGCAAAAGGCCTTTACTGTGGAAACGGATACGAAGGAGCCTTGGAGGCGTACAGGCGCGCGGCCGAAGCGAGCAAGAAGGTCCACATAGTGTACATCGATAAACCTGTGAAGCGCGCCGTGCAGGTCATCGATGAAAATTACGACGAAATATGGACGGCTGGGAAAGGTTCTTACAAGTTGCAACGGCCCGGTGTGATAGAACCTGGTGGAGAGATCATCATTTATGCTCCTCACATAAAGATCTTCCATTCGAACAGAGACATGGATCGAGCCATCCGGCAGATCGGTTATCACTGCAAAGATTACGTGAAAGAGTTTTTGAAGAAGCACCCAAACTTCGACAGAAACGTTGCGGCGCACGTGATAAACGTCCGTGGTGATGGTAGGTACGATCCCAAAACTGGCAAAGAAGAATGTCTATTCAACGTGACCTTGGCCACGAGTATAAGCAAAGAAGAATGTGAAGCCGTGTCGTTGGGGTACAGGTCACCTCAATCGATAAGACGTGAAGATTTCTTGAATGAAGATTCTCTGTGGATAGAACACGGAGGAAAGTTCCTCTACGAACTTCGTAAAAACGAGTGAATGTCATTCACCGAAAACCAACATTTAACAAATTTGAGCAATAATACTTTAGCTCAAAAAGCACGCCTTCCGATCCCGAGCCTCGGTGCCCGTGTGGGTCGGTGAGGGAGATGACGAAGGCGGAAGGTTCAACCAAATCGGGAGGTGTTCGAATGCCAGTTGTCACCATGAAGCAGTTGCTCGAAGCCGGTGCGCATTTCGGTCATCGCACCAGACGATGGAATCCCAAGATGGCACCGTACATCTACGGTAGTCGTAAGGGAATCTACATCATCGACCTTCAAAAGACACTGAAACTCATCGAAGAAGCGTGCGAGTTCATCCGGACCAAGGCGAGTGAAGGTGGCACCATGATCATGGTCGGTACGAAGAAACAAGCACAGCGAGTCATCGAAGAGGAAGCGAAAAGGTGTGGAGTTTTCTACGTGAACAACAGGTGGCTCGGTGGCCTTCTGACGAACTTCAGAACGATCAAATCGAGGATCGACAAACTCGCCGAACTCGAGCGGATGGAAGAAAGTGGAGAACTCGCCAAGCTACCGAAGAAGGAACAGAGTAAGATGAGAAAAGTGCTGGAGAAGTTGCGCAAGAACTTGGGCGGTTTGAAAGGCATGGAAAGGTTGCCGGACATCGTTTTCGTGGTAGATCCACGCAAGGAAAAGAACGCGGTGGCTGAGGCGAACATTCTAGGCATCCCAGTGATAGCCATAGTCGATACCAACTGTGATCCCGATCCAATCGATTATGTAATTCCAGCCAACGACGATGCTATAAGATCGATAAAACTGATCGTTTCGAAGATAGCAGATGCCTATCTCGAAGGTAGAGAAGGTGTTTCGTTCGCCGAACCTGAGCCTGAGCAACCTCCGAAGGTCGAAGCGAAGGAATCTGAAAGTGAGATAGACATCTCTGATCTGTTCGAAGATACAAGTTTCGAAGAAGAGGAGGAAGAATGAGGGGGTCGAAACCCCCTCTTTTTGTTTCATGAGGGTGTACATCAAAACCTATGGATGCCAGATGAACGAGAGCGACACAGAGACGATGGCTGGCATACTTTCACACGAAGGATTCGAGATCGTCGACGATGTAGAATCTGCGGACGTAGTCATACTGAACACCTGTGTCGTTAGACAAAAATCGCAGGACAAATACCATTCGGCACTCGGGCAGCTCGTCAAACTGAAAAAGCAGGGGAAGATAAAGTTAATAGGCATCGCGGGCTGTGGTTCCAACCTCGAAGGAGAAAGATTGTTGCAACTCGGTGCCGATTTCGTCATAGGGTCTCGTTCGATAGTCGAGATCGCCAACGTGCTCAAGCGTGCCGTCGAAGGCGAAAAGATAGTCTATCTTGAAGACAGAACGTGCGACATCGTTGCAGATTTGCCAAAGTTACGCAGTACGAAGCACCATGCGTGGATAACGATCATACACGGATGCAACAGATTCTGCACCTACTGCATCGTTCCTTACGTGCGTGGCCGTGAACGGAGCAGGCCCATTCAGGACGTGCTGAAGGAGATCGAAGGTTTGACCCAGCAAGGCGTCATCGAGGTCACTTTTTTAGGTCAGAACGTGGATGCGTACGGAAAAGATTTGAAGGATGGAACGAGCCTAGCGAAGTTGATAGAGGAAACGAGCGAGTTCGATCGAATAAAACGCATCTGGTTTTTGACCTCCTATCCCACAGACATCACCGACGAGTTGATAGACGTCGTTGCGAACAATCCGAAGGCTGCAAAGTCGTTCCACATACCAGTACAATCTGGTAGCGATCGCATCCTCAAGTTGATGAACCGTCGTTACACTTCGGCGCAGTTTTTAAAGCTTGTAGAAAAGATTCGCTCGAAGGTTCAAGATGTCGCGATCAGCAGTGATATCATAGTGGGTTTTCCCACCGAATCGGAAGAAGATTATCTTCAAAGTGTCGAGTTGGTACGCCAAGCCAGGTTCGAACGTTTGAATCTGGCCGTTTATTCCCCAAGACCAGGAACGGTCGCGGCGAAGTATTATCCAGACGACGTGCCGTACAGTGTGAAGGTGAAGAGACTGAACGAGTTGTTGAATCTACAAAAGCAGATCAACGCGGAGCTGAACCGGTCTTATTTGAACCGGACTGTGGAACTGTTCGTCGAAGGCAAAACGAAGGATGGCTCCCACTATGGACGTGACATTAGAAACAAGATCGTGATCTTCACGGCTGAAAAGCCATTGCAACCTGGTGAGTGCGTTCGCGTGAAGATAGACCGGGTCACGGCAGGCCCAGTGTATGGAAAGATGATTTAAAAGAAAATGCGGACCCAGGTGGGTCCGCTAAAGCCGTGGGGGGTGTATCTCAAGGGGGATAGGGGGGTCCTGATTCACTTTCCAACTACATTGTAACGGTTCCAAGTTACATTATCTATCAGTTTAGGTTCCTATGTGACAACGTTTGTGTTAACAAATCTCTGACTAAACTGGTCTTACTTTTTCCTTCCGTTATATAGACGATCGATCGGTCGAACTGGTTCAAACACCTTTCTTCACCCGATGCTTTATGAACTCTGAAAGCACGTCTTCCAAGTTCGGTTTTCCTATCTCCTGTAGTTCGTACCGCACTCTCACGGCAGGTTTGTTGAGTTTCATGAGCCTCCTCAGATCTATGGGTGTACCTATGATCACGACGTCTGCTTCTGCGTTGTTTATTGTTTGTTCCAGTTCTCTTATCTGTCTTTCTCCATAACCCATCGCAGGGAGTATCAGATCCAGATGTGTGTACTTTCTGTACGTTTCCAAGATCGAACCGACCGCGTACGGCCTTGGATCCACTATCTGCGATGCACCGAACTTCTTGGCTGCGACGAACCCAGCCCCGTACCGCATTTCCCCGTGCGTTAGAGTTGGACCATCCTCCACGATGAGCACTCTTTTTCCTTTGATCAAGCTTGGATCTTCCACGAATATGGGTGAGGCTGCATCGATCACGATGGCGTGAGGATTCCATTTTTCAATGTTCTTTCTGACCGTTTCTATGTTCTCTGGACTGGCCGTTTCTTCCTTGTTGATCACCACGACGTTCGCCATGAGCAGGTTGGTCATCCCAGGATAGTAGGACACTTCGTGCCCAGCCCTGTGTGGATCCGCCACGACTATCAAAAGGTCTGGTTTGTAGAACGGAAAGTCGTTGTTACCACCGTCCCAGAGTATGACGTCTGGATTTTCAGCCTCGGCGCTTTTCAGTATCGCTTCGTAATCGACTCCAGCGTATATTACAGATCTTCTGTCTATGTGAGGTTCGTATTCCTCTCGCTCTTCTATGGTGCAGTTGTATTTGTCCAAATCTTCATGCGTTGCGAACCTTTGAACCTTCTGCGCAACGAGGTTACCGTACGGCATGGGGTGTCTGATGGACACGACTTTCAAACCTTTGGATCTGAGTATGTCGAGCACCCGGCGCGTCGTTTGGCTCTTTCCGCAACCTGTCCTCACCGCACATACGGCCACCACCGGTCTTTTCGATTCGATCATCGTGTGCTTCGGTCCCATGAGTTTGAAGTCCGCACCTGCCGCCGTCACTATCGCAGCCCGCTCCATCACGTATTGGTGCGAAAGGTCGCTGTATGCGAGGATCACTTCATCGACGTTGTACTTTTTGATCAGCTCGACCAACTTCGATTCAGGTTCTATGGGTATTCCGTTTGGATAGAGCTTGCCTGCCAGCTCCGGCGGATAGATCCTACCTTCTATGTCCGGTATCTGAGTCGCTGTGAAGGCAACCACTTCGTATTCTTCGTTGTCTCTGAAGTACACGTTGAAATTGTGAAAATCTCTTCCTGCCGCACCCATGATGATGACTCTCTTACGCATCCTGTACATCACCTCCGTGTACGCGTTGCTCGCCTGGAGTAATATACCAATCAAACGACCGTTTGTCACGGTTGAATCGAAACCTTGGAGAGCCAAAGAAAGACGATCTTTAACCAAAGTGGGTCACTTTTTTCAGTATGCTCACGTATGCGCAGGTATGCTCGAGTATGCGCATTTTGTTATACTCTTTTCAGTGCAAGACTTGAGAGGTGGTAATTGTGCACTATCTCTATCTGATCGTGACGTTGTTTTTCTTCTCTTCGCTGGAAGTTGTCACAAAACCTCTTTCTGGTAGGATCGATCCTTTCTTTCTCACATTTTTCAGATTCTTCGCCGGTGGCATCTTCTTGACACTCTTTTCGTTGACTTCCAGAAAGAAGATCGAACGGAACGATCTGTCGAAGCTCATCGCCGTGGGTTGTTTGAACGGTGTGATCTCCATGAGTTTGCTTCAACTGTCCATAAAGCACTCGAACGCCTCCACCGCCGCCACGTTAGTGGCGATGAACCCCTTGTTCGTCAGCGTGTTCGCCCACGCGTTTGGTAAAGACAAACTGACGAGGAAAGCTATCTTGGCGATATCACTCGGTGCCATCGGGGTTTTGGTCCTCTCTTCGGCCAACGTTGCTGGTGACAGTCCTTTTGGGATCTTCTGTGGGATAGCAGCTTCGATCACTTTCGCTCTCTACACAGTTCTGATGAGAGATTTTTCCGTCAAGTACGGTGCACTGCTCGCAACCTCCATCTCCACTCTCGCCGCCGGCTTGGTCTATGGAGCTCTGCTCGCCGTCTTTGGAAGGCTCTCAGTTCCAAGCTTGAGCTGGCCCGATTGGTCGATCCTGCTCTACGTTGGGATCGGCATCACGGGCGTTGCGTACGTCACCTTCTTCAAGGCGATGCAAAGGTTCGGCCCTGTGAGAACGAGCCTCGTGTTCTACCTCAAACCTGCCCTCGCGAGCTTTCTCGCAGCGATCTTTCTATCCGAAACCATCAGCGCACAGAAAGTCCTTGGCACGATCATCGTGGTGCTGTCACTCTTTTTGAGATGATAATTTGGTATCATTGAATTGGGTTGAAGAATGAAACTGTTGCTCATCATCGCTTTGATGATCTGTTCTTTCTCTTTCTCGATCACCGTCAGGGTGGGAATCTATGACAATCCACCCCAAGTGTTTCTGTCGAATGGACGTCCAGCTGGCTTGTACATAGAACTGCTCGAGAAGATCGCCAAAGAGAACGGCTGGAAACTGAATTATGTTTTTTCTACTTTTTCCGAGCAACTAGAAAATCTGAAGAACGCAAAGATAGACGTTTTGGTCTCCATAGCCTACACGCCTGAACGTGCTCAGATCTACGATTACAACAACGAAACTCTTCTGCTCAACTGGGGTGTACTCTGCGTCGATGAAAAGTTTCCTTACAGGGACATAACCGATCTAGCCGGTAAAACGATAGCCATCTCCAGAAGTGATGTTTACGGTCAGGCTTTCATCAAAGAACTACGACGCTACTCCGTGGTGGTCGAACTGCTCGAAGTTTCAGACTATCCAGACGTTTTACGAGCCATCAGAGAGAAACGTGCAGTCGGAGGGATCGTCAGCAGGATATACGCTGCACAGAACTATGAAAAGTTCAACGTGAAGATCACGGGAACGATTTTTTCACCGGTCGAACTGAGATTCGCTTTTCCAAAAGGTTCACCTTTGAACGAAACGTTGATACCTGCCATCGACGAATCTTTAAAGGCTCTCAAATCGGATGTAAAGTCTTACTCGGCTCTGCTCGCACGCTATCTTGGAATGGAAAAACAAGTTGTTCCAAGATGGTTGGCCACCGCTTTTTTGATCTTCGGTATTTCCGCAGTTGGTTTTGCATCCTGGACGATGAGCCTTAGAACGTTGGTGAGATTGCGCACAAAGCAATTGACGAAAGCTAACGAGGAATTACAGCAACTTCATGAAGAAACTTTGGCGCAAAATCAAGAAATTTCTGCGTTGAACGAACAACTCCAAAGTACCTTCACTCAACTTGAAGACGCCGTGAAGAGGTTCACGGACATGATCTGGTTACTCTCCAACGTTTCTGCCGATGCAACGCGTGAAGAGTTCTATGAAAAGTTCCTCTCGGCTACTCAAAAGCTCTGTCCGAACGGCCGTGTGGTGTTGTTGCAAGGTGATGTTTGTCTTTCAGTGAAAGATGATTCTATCGAGAAGGTTTCACTGAGTAGATCCGTCAACGTTCCTGAGGGAATCAGCCAAGTTCCTGAAGAATTCAGCCGAATCGCTGAGAAGCATTTTGGCAGAGCATTTTGTATCAACATCGACGATGAAACGAAATTGGTTTTTCTGTACGCAGATAAGCTTCAAATGGAACCTGACCTCGCGAGAGGTCTAGCTTCCATTCTGAGTCTCTATACGAGATTGAAAAAACACGAAGAAATGCTCGTTTCTTTGAGTGAAGGAATCGCTCAAGCTTTCCTGACAGCGCTGGAATTCCACGAACAGTACACCGCAAAACATTCCGAAACTGTGAAAAATTACGCTTCCAAAATGGCGAGGAAGTTGAACTTGGACGAGAACGAAACGAGATTGATCACCTGTGCCGCGATGATCCACGATCTGGGTAAGTTGGCGATACCAAAGACCATTTTGAACAAACCGGATAGGCTCTCAGCGGAAGAGTTCGAGCTGGTGAAACAACATCCCGTCGTTGCCGCAGAGATCGTGAAACACATCAAAGGTCTTGAAGATCTAGCCACCATCATACGCCACCATCACGAAAGGTGGGACGGAACAGGTTATCCCGATGGCCTTGCTGGAGAAGACATACCTTTAGGTTCAAGGATCATATGTATAGTCGACGCGTTCGAAGCCATGACCTCGGATAGACCATACAGAAAAGCGATGAAGATCGAAGAAGCTATTTCTGAACTTTTGAGGAACGCTGGAAAGCAGTTCGATCCGCAGCTGGTCAAGATCTTTTTAGAAATACTCTCAGAGGAGAGGGGGGTTGTCTTTGATTAAGAAGAACCAAACTCTCTCGTCCATGCTTTTCATCGTGCTGCTCATAGTTCTTCTCAACGCGGATCAGATGGTGATGTCTCCGAACATTGGTGCGATCGAAAAAGATTTCAACGTGGACGACGCACAGATAGGTCTGGTCGGAGCTGTCTTCACGGTGGTTGGAGCTGTCGTGAGCTTGGCTTGGGGTTATTTCGCAGATAAATACAGCAGGAAGCGTCTGCTCATCTATTCGATACTCGTCGGTGAGATTCCATGTTTCATGACGGCTTTTTCAACCAGCTTTTCCCAGCTTTTCTTCTGGAGGGTTTTGACCGGAATCGGTGTTGGTGCTTCATTCCCGATCGTATTTTCGCTCATCGGCGACATGTTCGATGAAGTGAACAGGGCGAAGGTCGCCGCGCTCATGGGTGCGGCGATCAGTGTGGGAAACATCCTTGGCATGATCGTCGGCGGTTTCGTCGGTCCGAGCTTCGGTTGGCGTTTGCCGTTCGTTTTGGTGTCCCTACCGAACGTGGTGTTGGCTTTCATCGCCCTGTTCGTGATCAAAGAACCTCCCAGGGGTGCCTTCGAAAAAGGCATAGGGGAGCTCGTCAGGGCTGGCTACGCTTATCCTAAAGCGCCGAGGCTCGAAGACTACGCGAAACTCGTGAGCGTGAAGACGAACCTGTTGTTGTTCCTTCAAGGTATAGCGGGCACGATCCCTTGGGGTGCGATACCGTACTTTCTGGTCGAGTTCTTCAGGAGGGAACGTGGTCTTTCGGTCGAAACTGCCACGATCATCTTCCTCGTTTTCGGTGTTGGAAACATCCTCGGCACGATCGTTGGTGGCTGGCTCGGTGCGCTTTTGTACAAAAGGTCTAAGCCTCTGGTGCCGATATTCTGCAGTCTCACAACGGCTTTGGGTGTTTGGCTCACCGTGTTGACGTTCGACTATTCGAACGTGGCCAACTCTGGACTCTACGTGTTGATGGTTCTGGGCTTGCTCGCCTCGCTCACCGACAGTCTCACCGGACCGAACGTGAAGATGATGCTTTTGAACGTGAACGAACCTCAGGACCGTGGAAGGATCTTTTCGATCTTCAATTTGACCGATTCTCTAGGAACAGGCATCGGCAGATGGATCGGAGGATTGTTTTCTGTGAGTCTCGGTTCACTCGCAGCGGCGATGAAGGTTTCTGCGTATTTTTGGTTGATCTGCTCACTGTTCCTTTTCTTACTCACCTTCAAGTTCTCCAGGGATGTCGATTCGCTCGAGTCTCGCATGATCGCTCTCGCTCAAAAGTTGAACAAGTGAGGGGGTGTTTGGATGTTTCCTAAAGATTTTCTTTTCGGTGCTTCCATGTCTGGTTTTCAAGTCGAGATGGGCTACGGTAAGAGCGATGTGGATCCCAACACGGATTGGTTCGTCTGGGTTCGAGAGCCGGAGAATTTGATCAACGGTGTGGTGAGTGGACACCTTCCAGAGTACGGAGCAGGTTATTGGTACAACTTTCCGACCATCCACAAGCTCGCGGCAGATTTCGGCATGAACGTGCTTCGAACGAACGTTGAGTGGTCTAGGATCTTTCCAAAACCCACCTTCGATGTGCCAGTGAAGGTGGTACAGGACGAGAGTGGCATCAAGTCGGTACAGATCGACGAGAAGACATTAAGATCTCTCGATGAACTTTCGAACAAGGAAGCTGTGGAGCACTATCGAGAGATCTTTTCCGACATGAGAAAAAGGGGTTTAAAGGTGTTTCTGAACTTAACACATTTCACGTTGCCCATTTGGTTGCACGATCCGATCGCTGTTCATAAGAGGCAGGAAACGGAAAAGCTCGGCTGGGCAACTGAGAGGAGTATCGTTGAGTTTGCAAAATTCGCAGCTTACGTGGTTTGGAAGTTCGACGATCTGATAGACATGTACAGCACCATGAACGAACCGAACATCGTCAGCCAGATGGGTTACGTGATGAGCGTGTCTGGATTTCCCCCAGCGCGTTTTGAGCCAGAGATGTTCTTCAAAAGTTTGCTCAACCAAATAGTCGCACACGCGAGAGCTTACGATGTCATGAAGGCGTTGACTAAAAAACCGATCGGTTTGATCTATTCCGCTTCGGTGTACGAATCGATCGATAAAGACGAAGAACTCGAACAGAGCGCGACGAATTTCATGAATTACATGTTTTTGGATGCCTTGACGAGCGGGATGTTGCTGTTTCAAACCAGAGAAGATCTGGCTGGAAGGCTCGATTTTCTCGGAATCAACTATTACACGCGCACCGTCATTCAAAAGATCGCTCCGATGCAGTTGGGTGTCGCGACTATAGATTGGATGATCTGTCCGGGCTATGGACATTCGTGCCAACCTGGCGGTTTTTCCAAAGACGGCAGACCTGTGAGCGATTTCGGTTGGGAAACTTATCCTGAAGGTTTGCTCAAACTCTTACGTGCCATGAACGATAGGTACGGTCTCACCATGTACGTGACCGAGAACGGCGTGGCGGACGGTCGAGATTGGCTCAGACCTTATCACCTGGTTGGGCACATGTACGCTGTGGAGAGAGCGATCGAAGAGGGAGTGAAGGTGAAAGGTTATCTGCATTGGAGCATCATCGATAACTTCGAATGGGCGAAGGGTTACCACATGCGTTTCGGTTTGGCCGAGACGGACTATCAAGCCAAGAGTTATTCGCCACGACCGTCGATGTACATCTTCAGAGAGATCGTGAAAGATTCTTCCACGGAGAAGTTCAAATATTATTTGCGCTCGCCTTACGAGATCTGGAGGACGAAAACTTAACACCCTGAGCGAACAATCGGAACGAATTGAGCGCACACAACACCATCACACCGGTGTCTGCGAAGACGCCTTGCCACATGGTTGACTTACCCATCATCGCTAAAACGATGAAGAACACTTTCACACCGATCGCCAGAACGATGTTCTGAAGCACGATTTTCCTTGTATTTCTACCGATGGAAATCAGTTGCCAAACTTGTGCAGGTTCACCGCTCATCACGACGGCGTCGGCCACTTCGAGCGCCGCATCGTTTCCCAACGAGTTCATCGCGACACCAACGTCCGCTCTCGACAGAGCGGGTGTGTCGTTCACACCATCCCCAACGAACATCGTCGTTCCTTCCTCCAAGATCTTCTCTTCCAACAGCGTGAGCTTGTCCTCAGGCTTCAGTTCAGCAAAGTAGGAAACTCCTCCGAGTTTCATCGAAGTCTCTTGAACCGCACTCTTCGAATCACCACTCATGATGTAAACTTTCAAGCCCGCCCTTTTCAGCCTTTCGACGGTCTCCAAGGCGCTGTCTTTCAATTTCTCTTTGAAAGTGAGTGTACCAGCGTACAGTCTGTCGACAGAAACGTGTACCGCCTTAGTGTCGAGCTTGCACACACTCTCTGGATGCTCTATGTTTTCTTCGTGCAGGAATCTGTCGTTGCCCAGATGGACCAACCTGTCCTTTACGAACACCTTCACTCCCAAACCAACGAATTCCTTCGGCTCTCTCAACAGTGTATGGTTAGTCTTGAAGGAGTCCGAGATGGTCCTGGCCAACGGATGGTTCGAACTGAGTCCTGCGTGCGCTGCGAAGAAAAGAACCTCGTCTTTCGAAAAACCGTTGTGAGGCTCGATGGAAGCGAGTTCCAGCTTTGGCTGAGTCAAGGTGGCGGTTTTATCGAACACCACATTTTTAACGTTCGCAACCGCATCGAGATATTCTGCACCTTTAACGAATATGCCGTTCTTCGAAGCCTTCCCGAGCCCAGCGACGTAAGTGAGAGGTACACTGAGCACCAGGGCGCACGGACAGGAAATGACCAACAAGATCAGTGCCCTGTAGAGTGAGGCCGAAAAGCTCAGTTTGAAAACTGTGGGCAAGATGAAGAGCAAGAGGGCGGCCGTCAAAACGACGATCGGTGTGTAGTACTTCGCGAACAATGTGATGAACCTTTCGGCTTTCGCCTTCCTAGCTTTGGCATTTTCGATCAACTGAGCCAATCTCGCCATCGAAGATTCTTCAAAGCTTTTCGATATTCGAACCTTCACATTTCCGTTGATCACGATCGAACCTGCGTAAACTTCGTCCATCACCGTCACAGTCTTTGGAAAAGATTCTCCAGTCAGGTGCGATAGGTCCACCTCCGCTACGCCTTCCACGACGATCCCATCGCTCGGGACCTTCTCACCGACCCTAACGAAAACCACATCTTCAACCTTCAATTCGTTCACGTGAACCTTTTTGAGCTCGTTGCCTTCGATCTTCCAAGCGTAACGTGGTGATTCGAAGAGCAACTTCTTCATTTCCTTGCCGGACCTATCCACCACGTAACGTTCGAGTAGCTCTCCGAATCTGTAAAGGACCATCACGACGGCGGCTTCTGGAAATTCTCTGAGAAAGAGTGCACCAACGGTTGCGATGCTCATCAAACTGTACTCGTTGAAGAATCTCAACTTGGCGAAATTTTTGAAAGTCTTTTTCAGCACTTCAAAACCTGAAAGAGCGTAAGCGATCAAAGCCAGTTCGAAAATCTTGGTCAGCAGAGAGATGAAAATCACACTCGAAGAAACGATCAGCAGAACGAGCTGTCTTGTGTACTTCCCGCTCGACTTTTGAGCTTTGCACCTTTCACAGTCTTTCAAGCGACATCACTCCTTGGCATGCTCGAGTGCGGAAGAGATCAGATCGAGTACGTGTTTGTCTTTGAGCTTGTGTACGACCTGCTTTCCTACCCTGATCGAATCGACGAGATTGGAAAGCTTCAACACCCTCAGCTGGTGAGACACGGCTGACGGTGAGAGCGATAGGATCTGAGATAGATCGCACGTGCACAGATCGGATTTCGAAAGCGCTATGAGTATCTTCAACCTCGTTTCGTTTGCGCACGCACGTAAAAGTTGAACCATCCTCTCAACAACTTGCTTAGACTCAAGCTGTGAACTGACCTTCGCCACAAGATCACCGTGCTCGTGCTTCTCACCACACACGTTCTCCACAGGATCACCCCAATATTTGAACAACTGCTCAATTGTTCAATAGTATTATAACACGTACCGTCCGACACATCAAGACACCGTAGATTTTTCAAAAGATCAGCCAACTTCGAACGCTCTTCACTTTGGTCTTCTCGCCGATGGGATCTTCCTTCATATCGACTTCGACGAATTCTCGGTCCGTGCGAACTTCGGCGGTCGATCTGTCTGGACAGAAAACTCGCAGAATGACACCTTTCTCCTCTGCAGGTTTGAAGGCAGAGACGAAACCGTTCTTGATCTCAACGTTCAGTTTGGGTAGTTTTTCGAATATCCCTTGAACCGCGACAGGTGGAACCTGATACGCCCGAACCGATTCGTAGATTTTGTTCAGTTCGTACTCGTCGTGCAGGATGATCGAAAAGCTCGCCCTATGTTCACCCAACCCTTGAGCCTCTGGAGTTTCAAAACCAGGTCCTGCATGACCAGGTCGAGTGACGAGATCGTTTCGAGAAAGCCAACCGACACTCCTGAGTATCGTCACGTGCAGGCCAGATTCATCCACAAAGATTTCTCTCAATCCTTTGGTGGTTATCGTGAATCTGTACTCAGGTACGCTGACGAACCAGTACATCGGAAATTGGTTGTCAGGCAGCTCCGACCAGCTGGAGTAATCTCCTTCGAGTCGTTCGATCTTTCTTTCCACCGGTCCGTAATAACCGTCCGTGACGATCTCAGTTACATTTCGAAGCGGGAAAACGACGCTGAGTCTGTGATCTTTAGCGACGTTTTTGAAGAACATATCCACATCGACGCGTTTTTCATCTTTATAAAAGGTGTAGATGCACCTGAAAGGTATCTCAACCAACCGTTTCGATCTGGTCTTTCTATCCTCAGAGATCCTTTCTGGAACGTTCAAAGAAAAACTCACTTCGATTCGTTTCAAAAAAGTCGAGTCGATGAGCGTTTTCACTTCAGCTCTGCATCCTTTCGAATCGTACTTTTCCCTGCACGCGTGACTGTAGTTGTACTCGTCCCCCACATCTTCAACGTCTTCGACGTAGCACAGATTCTCTAACACTTCACCGTTCCAGTTCAATCTCAAAGCACCGTTCTTCTGCACATCGAAAACAGGTTGAAAACTTCCAGTTTTTTTCGTCTTTCCTCTGACGAACTTCAACCTCTTGAAAGACATCCCAGCCACGTTCGTTTTCATCAAACATCTGTACCGCTGACCCTCTTCACTGAACGCACTGTTCGTAGAGCGGTGAGAATAAAAATCGATCAAAAAGCCAAGATCCTGCACAAATTCGCGATCCAGAGGAATGAGAATGAAATCCACCTCTTCACCGTTCTCATCGATCAACTTCCAATCACCGTCAGGCAAACGGACGTTCAGTTCCACCAAGCCTTCATATTTTCTCTCCAGCGGATTGAAAACGGTCACACCCAATTCATCAACGATCTTGCCACACACGTTCAGCAGAGCTCGAGCCATGAGTGATTTTCCATGGTTCAAAGCCCTTCTCAATCTGTCTTGAACGTTTCTATGCACTTCATCGATGCTGCAACCACACAAGCTATCGTGTGGATGACACTGCAAGATCAACTTCCAACCGTACCAGAGGCTTTCTTGCGAAAGTGATTCTCCGTATAAACGCGCCATCGCCATGAGTGGCTCAACGTAGTACAGATACATCCGCTCCGCTTCGTACTGCATTATCTTTTCCCAAATCCTAGCGGAAAGTACGTCCTTCAAAATGGGTGCATGTTTTGAACTTCTCAGTTCCCCAACACACTCTTCTTTCGGTTTCTTCAACTGCGAAACGTAATCTTCCAACGAAGAATGAACGAACTCGAACCCTTTCCCATTCAGTTGCTGAAGTATTTTCCCAACGTCGGGTCTCGGTATTTCGTGGTCCGTACCGTTCATGAGTAGAGGAGGGTTCTCTGGATCCATCTGGCTCAACTTCTCGGCCTCCAGCGACAAGTGGGATTTGAACCTTTCTTCTTCCCAATCCCAGTGCGCGGCGTTGGAATAACTGTGCGCCAGATACACCGTGTTCACCTCTTCGCCGGACAACGAGCGCCACACGAAACTGGTGCCTTTCACGTTCTCAACGCCACGCCACACCACGGCCCAATCCAAACCCAGTCCCTTCAGGATCGTCGGTGTGTAAGCGTTGTGGCCGAACATGTCGGGTAGATAGGCAACTTTAGATAGAGGTAAATCGAATTTTTTGGCCAACTTTCGGCTGTACAGAAAGTTTCTGATCCACGATTCACCGCTTATCAAAAATTCGTCGGGAAGCACGTACCAAGGTCCGATCGCGATCTTTCCATTCCTGATGAGCTCGAAGAGCTTTTCGTTGATCCCATCGTTTTCAACGAAATCTTCTATCACCACAGTTTGGCCGTCCAGATGGAAATGCTTGAAAGAATCCTCAGATTCGAAGATGGATACGAGTTGGTTCAAAAGGATCGATAACCTCTGTCTATAGACCTCGAAGCTGGTGTACCATTCTCTGTCCCAGTGCGTGTGGGTCACGACGAACGCTTTCATCCCCGCTCACCTCTTGTAAAGAAAAATGGGATTGGTCAAAAACAGGGGTCTAGCTCTGTCATCGAACGCGAGTAAGATCAAAAAGTCTTCTTTTTCATCCAGTTGGAGTTTCTTTTCAAATCCCCCACTCACATCGAAGCTCTGTGCATCTTTTTTCGTCACAACTACAAGGTTCACCCTCGATAAACCATCGATCCTGAGCGATACGGTCCCATCGTGGAAAACAGTTTCTCCCACTTTCTTGTCGAGGACCGAAACGTCTAGCTCACCCATCGAGGACAAATAAACTCTGCCGAACTTCATAGACCACAGCACTTCAGACATCTCCAACCCTCTGGCCACAACGTACGTCGCCATCCAGTTCGATTCGTCCGGTCTGTGTAAGTCCCTGCCCGCCACAGCCACGGCTTTTCCACCATTTCTGATGCTCCTTATCCAACCACCTATCGATTCGTAGTTCAACTCCAACCTGGTCAGATCCGCATTCCACACCTCGACGAAATCCGCACCGAAAGGATCAAAATTGTGAGTCCATCTGCATCCCACGCAAGCTGGCTCTCCCATGGCGAACGGATGGGCCACACCGATCAGCGCACCTTGACAGTGTGCTTCACGAACTATCTCGTGGAAGCTCTTTTCTTCACCATTCTCGTCCTTCCAATCGACGAAACTTTTTCCACCAAGCACCAGCGCGTGACCTTTGAACGTGTTCAGTTCTTGTCCGGGGAAACCCACGGCACCGTCGAGCCTTTCAAGATCTCTCCAACCGGAGACGTTGCTGTGATCGGTCAAGAAGAAAAAATCAAAGCCTTTCTTCTTCAAAAAGATTGAAAGCTCATTCACACTCAAAGCTCCGTCGCTGTGACGAGAATGTGTGTGAATCTCACCTTTGAACGTCTTGAACGTTTCTTCACCTTCACAAATTATCTGAAGTCTGTAGCGTACGTTGCTGAACAAATAATGATTCTCAAAAAACACAGTCCAAGTTCCCGGCAGAGGTTTCGTTCTCACGGCAGATTCAGTCGCATCGAGGCCGACGACGAAACTTTCTGTATTTCTGTCGTACCTTCCCATGAACCTACCCAGCGAATCGTAGAAGAGGAGGTTCACATGGTTCTGCACTGGACCGAGCGAAGTGGGAGAGTATTCGAAACTGACGGTGAGCTTGCTCGCACCATGTGGCACTTCGAAGTGCAATTTTTTAACCGTTTTGCATTCATCGATCTTTATCTCACCTTCGAAAATCATTCTTCATCTCTCCTGCGTATGCGAACGCCGTTCCCATCGAAAACGTGCAGTTTGCTTCTTTTGAATTTCACGAATATTCTATCACCGCTTTTGAAAGGTGCATTCCTGTGAAAAGAATCGGTGCGGAACGATCGATTCAAGGATGAATCTTTCGGCCTTTTTCGTCGGGCACGTTCGTTTTTCTGAAGAAGTACGTGTTGATCACGTCCCTCCATTCTTTGGCGTGCTCAAGTTGCATCAACAATCTTTCGTGCACCCTTTTGTACTTTTCAGAATCTATTCTGTCTTTGATCTCTTCCCACTTTCTCAGAAACTCTTCGACCTCTTCGACGCCTTCGAAGTGAAGATCGTACATGCTCTGCAACAGAGTTTTCCCCGATCTCATTCTATGATCGTAGCGCACCCTGTGGAAGAACAGTAGCAGATCTTCAGGACAGCTATCGATGCTGTCGAAAATTTCTCTCCAGGGTGAATGGTATTGAAGCGTGAAACCTGTCCCTCTGGAAGATCTGTCCACACCTATGGCTTGGCAGTTGGCTCTATGGTAAGTTCCCCATTTGGAGTATTCGTAGCCTTCGGGGTTGGGACCGTAATGATGGCCAGGATTCACCATCCATCCGAGGCCGAAGGGGGTGGTGTACTTCTCATAAGCCCTGTGAGATTTCATGAGCATGTATTTGATGTTTTCCTTGACTTTCTCATCTTTTCCAAAGGTGAGAGTGATCCAATCTTCGACTATGCGTTCCACACTCTCGTCTGGATTGTGAGCGAGCCTTCCAAAGGTGTACAAATTCGCCTGTGCGAGATCGTGCCCAGTCCAGTTGGGATCGTCCCCAACGTTCGAAACACCCGCGATACCACAGTTCTTTCTTTCGAAAACGGTTCCATCGATGATCCTTTTGACGAAAGAACCTGGACCTTTGGCGAAGGTGTCGAAATCCAGAATTTCTTTCCAAAACGTTCCAAGGTAACACAGATGTATCTGCTGACCGGTGTATTCCTGAGTTATCTGAAGTTCGAGGATCTGGTTCGTCTTTTCGAGGGCTCCGAACAGTGGCGATACGGGCTCTCTCACCTGAAAGTCCATCGGTCCAAACTTGGTCTGCAAGATCACGTTCTCTCTGAACTGCCCATCGAGTGGTTTGAAATTTTCGTAAGCTGCTTTCGCTCTGTCTGTGCTGTAGTCTCGCCAATCTTGAAGACAGTTGTAAACGAAAGTGCGCCAGATGACGAAACCATCGAAAGGTTCCAAAGCTTGAGCCAGCATGTTTGCACCTTCAGCGTGCGTCCTTCCGAAGTAGTGAGGGCCTGGGTTGAACTCAGAATCTGCCTTGACGAGGAAACCTCCAAAGTCTGGAATGAATTGGTACAGCTTTTTCACCTGTCGTTTCCACCAGTTCTTCACACCTTCATCCAGTGGGTCTGCGGTGTTCAAACGGCCTATGTGGATGGGAGAAGCGAAGTTCACACTCAAGTATATCTTTATAGCGTACTTTCTGAAAATTTCAGCCAGTCTAGCCAGTTCCTTCAAATAGGCATCGTGATCGATGAGTAGCACGGCACGGTCTTTCACGTTGACGTTGTTCAGAACCACACCGTTGATCCCGATCGAGGCGAGGAGTCTTGCATAATCTTCGGTCCTTCGATTGATAATTATCCTGTTGGCTTTGAAGAATATCGATCTACCGGCGTATCCCCTCTCGACAGATCCATCCAGGTTGTCCCAGTGATTCAGCATTCTGAACTTCACAGCTGGTGCTTGAGTTATGTTCATCCCTTCGAACTTTTCACCTAGCCTTACACACTCGATGAGTTTGAACGCGCCGTAGATCAAGCCAGACCTATCTTTCGCTGTGAGGATCAAAAGGTCTTTATCTTGGAACTTTCTGTGCACCAAGGCGAAAGAACCTGCCTTGTCCAGCTTTGGTGTGTCGATGAACTTGCAAATTCGATCAACTTCACCGATGACGATGAGTTTTTTCCTGTTGATCGATTCTTTTTCGATGAGCACGTTCATGCCCAAACAATCCTTGGCGAACCGTTCGATCTCGCTGGAAACCGCCCGTTCATCGGTGAAGAGGCTGACCTTCCTGAACCATTCTCTGTAGTAAGAGATTTCTTCATCGTTCAGTTTTTCATAGTTCAACCAACACATTTCGTAGTTTTTCGGCACGTTCAAACCCCCATTCAGTCAGATTCTTCCAACACCAAAACATCTTCCGGTCCGATGGATATTTCGCCTCGAAAGATCTTCCCACTCAAAAGATCTCTCCAACTTCCACCACCAATGTCCACTCTCTTGCCGACTTTGTCGAAATTGAGTATGAACAAAAGCTTTCCTCCGGTGTTTTTCTCTTTCTGCACGATTTCGATGCCATCGATGGGTTCTCTGCAAAATCTTTCAAGGTCGTGTTTTGAGACCAAATAGGCCACAAAATCGTTCGCCAGCTGTTGCGATGCGCACGCTCCAACGTAGTACGCGACACCTTTGGCGTACTTGTTTGAAGTGATGCAGGCTCGATTCGTGTACAGACCATCGACGTACCAACCCAACGTTTCTGCCTTTTCGACCTTCACGAGCGCTTCCAAAAGTTTGACGCTGTATTTTTTGTTCAAAAATTCTACCGTCCTTTCTTCGTTTGGAGGAAACGCATCGAACTCTTCTATTCGAACACCAAAAACTTCGTTCAAACCAGCCAGATACCCACCGAGCCACACCAAATTGTCCTCGTCGCTGATCCCACTCATCGTCGTGGCGACGAAAACTCCACCGGATCTTACGTAACTTTCTATCTTCTCAGCCGTCTTTTTATCCACCATGAAGAGCGCTGGGCCGAAGATAACTTTGTATTTATTGAAATCTTCTTCAACGCTCACAACGTCCACTCCCACACCCCACCTCAACAGCGCTCTGTAGTACTTCTCGAGCTCCTGTAGATAGGTGAAATCGATGTTTGGACCTGGACTGTCTTCCAAAGCCCACCAGCTGTTCCAATCGAACAGTACAGCGACTCGCGACAGAACTCGTGTGTTCAAGACTCTATCTTGCAACTTCTTCAACTCTTCCCCCACGCGTTTCACCGCGCCGAACACTCGCGTTTCGTTGCTATCTGCGTGGGTTATCACCGCTCCGTGGAAGCGTTCGCACCCACCGCGCGATTGCCTTATCTGGAAATAGAGTGCAGCTTCCGCACCGTGCGCCAAGGACTGAAACGTGTGCAACCTGAGAGCCTCTTCGGATTTTTGATGGTTGTACCATTTCCATATCGCCTGTGAAGGGGATTGTTCCATCAGAACGAAGGCTCTTCCACCGGCCAAACCCCTCACGAGCGCGTGCCTCATGGAAACCTTGGCGTGGTCTTCACCGTAATCTGGATAGCTGTCCCAAGAGACTATGTCCATACGCTTGGCCCATTCGAAATAATCGAGGGGCTTGAAAGTCGCCATGATGTTCGTCGTTACAGGCACGTTCGGTGTGTGCTTCTTGATGGCCAGATATTCAAGTTGAAAACATTCAAGGAGGCTTTCGTTCATGAACCTTCTGTAATCTTGGTACGCGGCAGGATTCGTCGATTGAAACCTGTCTTTTCTGAACATGAGAAAGTTGCGCGTCGTTGGGATCGGTATTTCCTGCCAATCGTACACTCTCTGACCCCAAAAATCTGCATACCAAGCTTGGTTGAACTCTTCCAAGGTCTTGTATCTGCTTTTCAACCATTCTCTGAACTTTTCCGCGCACGTTTCACAGTAACAATAGTTCGAATATTCGTTGTTCACGTGCCAGAGCACCAAGGGCTTGTAATCTTTGTATCTCTCGGCGAGTTTTTCAGCTATCTTCACCGAGAATTCTCTGTATTTTTCACTGTTTGGGCAAAAGTTTGCCCTGCCACCGGGCGTTTTTCTGTGCCCGTTCATATCGACGGCCAAAATGTCTGGATACTTTCGCACCATCCACAACGGCGGTGCGGCGGTCGGTGTCGCTAAACACACGTAAAAACCTTCTTTCTCAAAGATCTCGAGTGTTCTGTCCAAATAGGTGAAATCGTAACGATCTTCTTCCGGTTGGATCAAAGACCAGCAGAACACGCCGACCGTGACGATGTCCATTCTGGCTTGCTTCATCCATTCCAGATCTTTCTTGAACGTCTCTTCGTCCCACTGCTCTGGATAGTATTCCCCACCGTACCAAACGACCTTCTGTCTCGGATCGATCATGCTACCATTCCTCCAGAAAGATTTTTAAAAAGGGCCTACCCGAAGGTAGGCCCCAAACGTGCCGAGCTCGTGATTCACTTCTGTTTGAAGAAGAACTGCATGGGCATGGCGTTGAGAGGACTTCTCAGAACATCGTCGGTGACGATCTTGGCTGGGACGTTCTTGAAGTTGTTCTTCACCACGGCTGGTGATAGGTCTTCACCGACAGTTCCGATCATCCACAGATTCTCTCTGTGGATCTTGGTGACTTCTCTCATGTACTGCTTGATCTCCTCGTCGCTGGTTGCGGTCTGTATCTTGAGCCACAGATCGACCAACCTCACCACTTCCGCCGGTGGCACTTCAGCATCTGCAGGTGGTTTTTCACCCCTCAGATAGTACTGGATCCAAGTGGTCCAGGGAGCGTACCACCAATCAGAGTACACGGTTACACCTGGGAAGACGAGCATCGGAGAAGCCAGAGGCTGAGCAGCCCTATCGAACGCCCAGACCGCGGCATCGTATTCACCGGTGCCCATCCTGGTTTCCAGGAGCGATCTTTCTATGTTGTTGACCTCGATCCAAACTCCTATCTTCTTCCAATGTTCCTTGACCATCGTCCAGATGTCTGCGTGCATCTGTCCTGTGACTTCGACGGTGAACCTCAGAGGTCTACCGTCCGGTAGCAATCTGTACTGACGTTTTGCATCCCACTTGAGTCCCATCTCGTCGAGCAGTTTGTTGGCAAGATCTGGATTGTAATCGGCGTAAGCCTTTTCCCATTCTGGATCGTAGTAAGCTGATCCGCTCACGAAGGAGGCCTGTCTCGGCTTGGCCATGCCGTTGAACAGAACTTCGCTGATTTCCTGTCTGTTGATGCCGAGCGAAAGCGCCCTTCTGAATCTCACGTCGTTGAAGACTTGCCTCAAAACAGGATCACGGTGTGCTGGGTTCAGAGATATCCTGCTGACAGAACCGTTCGCCGCGATCCAGTTGAAAACTCTGTAATCTCCTTTCTTTTCGTTCTCCTTGAGCAACGTGTAGTTACCGGCACCGGCTGCGAGGCCTCCTATGTGCCTCCACTGCATATCGATCATGCCGGAGATCGCTCTCAAGAGGATGATCTCGTTGTCCGTCACGTACTCGTGTCTGATGTAATCGATGTACGGAAGCTGGTTACCTTCGATGTCGACCGCCCAGAAGTACGGGTTCCTCTCAAGGACGTAGAACGGTTCGGACGGATCGGTGATGGCCTTCCAGGTTCCAAGCACCGGCAGTTCCACGTTCCTGACGATGTTGTTCTTGATGTTGAAAAGATCGACCCACGTGTTGACGCCTGTGACCTTCTTCATCTCTTCTTGGATTTTTTCCATGGGTGTGTACTTCGGATGGAACCGTTTCAGATAGTGCTTAGGAGCACCCGTGAACCCCGTGCTGTAAGCCACTTGGAGCATGAACAATGAATAAGGCTTGGCGAATTCGAACTTGATCGTATAATCGTCGATCTTCGTGACCTTGGTGGTTTGACCTCCCACTCTGAACCATTCAGGTTTTGTGGGTGTAAGATCGTTGTTCCCGACGATGTCTTCGACCCAGAAGAGGATGTCATCGACCGTGTAGGGATTACCGTCTGACCATTTGACACCTTTTCTCAGATAGAATATGTACACTCTACCGTTCTCAAGTATGTCCCAAGCCTTCGCGAGTCCCGGCAGGAACGAACCACCTTCCATGTCCCAATACACCAAGTGTGGCTCGACGATCTTGTAGATTCCCCACTGATCGCCCAAACCCTTCCAAACTCTCCTCCAAGTACCACCGAATTGACCTACCTCTTCGTGCGGTATGACGACCAACGGTTCTTCAGGCAAGCGCTGTTCCACTGGAGGTAGTTTACCCTGCTTCACAAGCTCGGTGAGCATCGGAGATTCTTTGTATCGTGTGATCTTCTTACCCGTAAGCTTTTCCATCTCGGCCGGCGTGGCATAAACACCCCATGCGAGGACAAAGGTCACGAACAGAACCAAAACGACAGCGATCAAGAAACGCACCCTCATGAACATACCCCCTTTCTCAAAGTTGTTTTACACCTTTCAAACTCAGCTTCTCTGCGAAGTGACAGGCCACATAGTGTGGTCTTTCTTGATCGGCTAAGTTTCGAAGTTCCGGATAAACCTTTCTGCAAATCTCTTCAGCGTACTGACACCTGGGATGGAAATGGCAACCAGCCGGTGGATTCACAGGACTTGGAACTTCCCCTTCGACGGGTTTGAATTCACCGGCAGCGTTTGGATCCGGTTTGGGTACTGAAAGCAACAGAGATTCCGTGTAAGGATGTTTCGGTGACACGAACAGCTCTTCAGTATCGCTCAGTTCGACTATCTTCCCAAGGTACATGACGGCCACCCTGTCGCTCACGTGTTGAACGACGCTCAGGTCGTGCGAAATGAAGATGTAAGTCAGTTTGAATTTTTCTTGAAGTTCCATCAGCAAATTCAAAATCTGTGCACGTATGGAAACGTCCAGCGCCGCCACGGGCTCGTCGCATATCACCAGCTTCGGTCTCAAAGCCAACGCTCTTGCGATGACGATCCTTTGTCTTTGACCACCGCTGAACGCGTGGGGATATCTGACCATGTACTCTGGTCTCAACCCGACGGCCTCCAACAGCTCTGCAACCTTCTGCTCTAGCTCCTTCCCACTGGCGATCTTGTTCACCAGCAACGGTTCTCCAACGATCTCTTTGACTTTCAAACGTGGATTCAAAGACGTGTATGGGTTTTGAAAGATCAACTGCATATAACTTCTGAGTGGTTTGAGCTCTTTTCTGCTCAGCTTGGCTACATCCACGACTTTCCCATTGACGTTCAAAAGTATCTGACCTTCCGTGGGGTCTATCGCACGCAGTATGCAACGGGCCGTCGTCGTTTTACCACAACCGGACTCACCCACGAGCGCCAGCGTTTCACCTTCGTAGAGATCGAAGCTTATACCGTCGACCGCTTTAACGTACCCCAAGACCCTCCTGAACAGACCTTTCTCGATGGCAAAATATTTCTTCAATCCCTTAACTTCCAACAGCTTGCGTTTGTCCGTCAACTCACTTACCTCCATAGAGAAAGCATTTCACTCTGTGATCTTGACCAACTTCCACCTCTGAAGGTTCCTCTCTGTCACACAAACCTTTCATGAAACTGTCGCACCTGTTGTGATATCTGCATCCCGTGGGCAAGTTGTACGGGTCTGGAACAACGCCTTTGATCGCTTCGAGTTTCGTCTTTCTCCGTGCAAGTCTCGGGATCGATCTCAACAGTGCGCGCGTGTAAGGATGTTTGGGATCTTCAAAGAGATCTTTCACCCTCGCCGTCTCCACGATGTGTCCTAAGTACATCACCGCCACCCTGTCTGAAACCTGTGCGATGACACCCATATCGTGCGTGATCCAGATGATCGAGGAGTTGTATTCTTTTTGAAGCTGCTTCACCAAATAGAGTATCTGCGCCTGAATCGTCACATCGAGCGCCGTGGTCGGTTCGTCGGCTATCAACACCTTTGGATTCAACGACAGTGCCATCGCGATCATACACCTTTGGAGCATCCCACCTGAAAGTTGGAAAGAATATCTGTCCAGAACGCTCTCAGGGTTCGGTATTTTGACCTTATCGAGCATCTCCACGGCCAACTTCCTAGCTTCCTGTTTTGAAACATCTTCGTGCAGAACTATCGCTTCTATCATCTGTTCTCCCACTGTGTAAACTGGTGAAAAACAGGCGGCAGGTTCTTGAAAGATCATGGAGATGTCTTTACCTCTGATCTTTCTCATCTCCTCGCCGTTCGCATCCAACTTCGCCAGATCCAGAACGTTCCCTTCATTTCTGAACAGGATCTGTCCATCGCATATCCGTGCAGACTTCGGCAGTATGCGCATGATCGACAGCGCCGTGACACTCTTGCCGCAACCAGACTCTCCAACTATGCCTAGAACCTCGCCTTTTCTCAATTGGAAATTGATCCCATCTACGGCCTTCACCGTACCTTCTGCCAGTTCGAAATAAGTTCTGAGTCCCTTCACTTCCAAAACGTTCTCCATGGATCTCCCCTCAGCTCTTGTAAGGATCCGCCGCGTCCCTCAAACCGTCCCCGACGAAGTTGAAACACAACACGGTCGTGATGACGAAGAATGCGGGAGCGAGCAACCAAGGATACAGAGCCACCGTTCTTATGTTCTGCGCCTCTTGCAAGAGCACACCCCAACTTATGGCGGGTGACCTCAAACCCAAACCTAGAAAGCTCAGACCAGTCTCGCCGAGTATCATGCCCGGGATCGCGAGCGTCACGGACGCGATCATGTGACTGGTGAGCGCCGGAAGCATGTGCTTGAATATCACCCTGAACTCGCTCGCTCCGGCGAGCCTCGCCGCGATGACGTAGTCTTCCTCTTTCAAAGCCAAAAACTTACTCCTAACGACCCTCGCAAGACCAGTCCAACCGACCAAAGAGAGTATCACCGTGATGCCGAAATACACCCTCACCTGTGACCAGTATCTGGGCAGTGCTGCTGCCAACGCCATCCACAACGGAATCGTGGGTATACTCCTGATGAACTCGATGGCCCTCTGTACGAAGTTGTCCACCCATCCTCCGTAATAACCCGAGATGCCACCGATGAGTATGCCGAGGACCATGCTTATGAAGACGCCCACCAAACCTATCGTTGTGGATATGCGTGCCCCGTAGAGAACGCGTGACAATACGTCCCGACCCATGCGGTCTGTACCGAGCAGGAACATCGTTCCTCTTTCCACACCCAGGAAGCGAACGTTGGCCCGCCATATACCCCAGAGCTTGTATTCATCACCCTTCACGAAGAACTTGATCGGATACACCTTCGTTGGATCTTCTTTGTAAATCTTTCTGAGTGTTTGAGGATCGCGCTCGATTTTGTAGCCGTAAACGAAAGGCCTTGTGAGTTTCCCATCTTTGAAGAAATGGATCCTTTGAGGTGGTGCATAGACGTAGAGCGAATAGATCCTTTCGGGATTGTAGGGTGCGAAGAATTCACAGAAGATGCCGACCACGTACAGGACAAACAGCACGACTAGACCTATGATCGCAAGCTTGTTCTTTTTGAAACGCCACCACATCAATTTCCATTCGGACGCCAAATAGATCTCTTCAGCCTTTTCGGTCAACTTCTTTTTGGAAAACATCCACAACACCTCATTCGAACCGTATTCTCGGATCGAGCCAAGCGAGGATGATATCGGAGATGATCGTTCCTATGATGGTGAAGATGCTCAGAAACATGACCAAACTCCCTGCGAGGTACATATCTTGTGATTTCAAAGCGTCCAACAGGATGACTCCGACCGTGGGCAAGTTCAAAACGATCCCCGTGACGACAGCACCAGAAACGATCTCGGGTAGGACCCATCCGGCCGTACTGGCGAACGGTATCACCGCGACGCGGAGTGGATATTTCCAATAGAGTTTCTTTTCTGGAACTCCCCTCGCTTTCGCGGCCGTCACGTAAGGCTTTTCGAGCTCGTCCAACAGGTTGGCTCGCAGTATCCTTATCAAACCGGCCATGCTACTTCCACCTATGACGATCACTGGAAGCCAGATGTGCTTGAGCAGATCGATGAACTTCGCCCAACTCCACGGAGCGTTGGCATATTCTGGAGAGAACAGTCCACCCAGACTGACACCGAATATCACGAAGACCGCCCAGAGAAGGATCAGAGCCATCAGAAAGTTCGGTGTTGCCAAACCGACGTAACCGAGCACGGTGAAAACGTAATCACCGACTGAATATTGGCGAATGCCCGAGTACACTCCGATGAGGAAACCGAAGGTCCATGCGAAGGCCGTGGCGAGCACGGAGATGAGCACCGTGTACCACAGCCTCGGGCCTATCAACTCACTCACGGGCTTTTCCCACATGAAGGAATATCCAAAATCACCTCTGAGTACTCCACCGAGCCATATGAAGAACCTGGTGAACAAAGGTTTATCCAAACCGTACCGAGCTCTCAGCACCTCGAGCGCGGCTTGGTCTATCTGTTCTCCACTCTGTTTTAGGTTCATCACATAAACGGTCAGATAGTCTCCAGGTGGAAGTTCTATGATGATGAAAGAGACCACGGCTATGAGGAAGAGCAGTGGGATGGCGAACAACAACCTTCTGAGTATGTAAGTCAGCACGGCACCACCTCATTTTTTCTTTATTTACCAGCAGAAATAATTTTGACATGAACGTCAAGAATATGTCAAGAGTAAAAACCGAAGATTATGACGGATATTTCAAAGCTTATCGGTGATTTCTCCTTTTTTCTCACGGTTACTCATTCTAGTTTCTTCTTTCATTTTCTTTGACCGCTTTTTGCATCAAATCGGACACGATACAATATCGTACGGTGAACACGTTTTTTCATTACTGTCTGGTTGAAACTGAAAAACGGGGGGATCTCCATGAAGTTAATCTTCGTTCTTTCGATCCTGATCGGCTTGACGTTGAGCGTTCAAGCTGACAGTTTGAACCTTTCTTTTGAATCGAACATCGAGCCTTTCTCGAGGTTCGGTGTGGCGAACGTTGAACTGTCGAAATCCGTAGTGTTCCACGGTCAAAGTTCGTTGAAAGTTGCGGACCGTCGTTCGACTTGGGACGGTTGTCAGCTCGATCTGACACAATTTTTCCAGCAGTTCAAGAAAATAGACCACGAGATATCGATGTACATCTTCCATCGATCCAGCAACCCAGAACTGTTCAGAATCATCGCTGTCTTGCAAGTGGACAAAACGTCCCAGCGGATCACTCTCATGGAGAAGGTGGTCATGCCGAACACTTGGAAGAAAATCAGCGCACGTTTCACCACGACCGAAGGACCGTTCGAGAACGTTTCGCTGTTGATACTTTCACCGAGCAACCACGAACATGATTATTACGTTGATCTTTTGAGCGTCGTTCCAACCGAGAAAGTGTTACATCCTGGAACGGTCCTCTACAGCTCCTTCGATGGTTCTCTCGACGGTTGGCAACCTCGAGGTGCGGATGTCAATTTGGCCATCGATGGTACCACCGCGAAGTCTGGCTCGGGCTCCCTCAAGGTGCGAGGCAGAACTAAGAATTGGCACGGAGCCCAGATCGATGTGAAGAACGTCCTTCAGTCTGGAAAATCTTACGAATTCACAGTTTGGGTTTATCAGAACAGTGGTGAAGATCAGCGCATCACACTCACCATGCAAAGAAAATACGCAGGCGATGAAGAGACCAACTACGATACCATCGTGTGGCAGAGGCTCGTTCCAACTGGGAAATGGACGGAGATCAAGGGTACTTATTCTGTGAGATTGAACGCGATCGTTGAGGAACTTACGTTCTACGTTGAATCACCGAACCCCACGCTGGAATACAACATAGACGAGGTGATGATCGTGGATAGAAGTGTGATGCTCGTTGAACCAGAGTGGGAAATTCCTTCGCTGAAGGAAGTGTTCAAAGACCATTTCAGAATGGGTGTGGCCTTGCCATACAAGGTGTTGATGAACCCAATGGAAAGAAAACTCGTCGTCAAGCATTTCAACAGCATAACCGCCGAGAACGAGATGAAACCAGAAAGTTTACTCGTCTCGATCGGCAAATACAGCTTCCTCAGGGCGGACGAGTACATACGCTTCGCTGAAGAGAACGGCATGGTCGTTCGTGGCCACACGCTCGTCTGGCACAGCCAAACTCCAGAGTGGTTCTTCAGAGACGAGACTGGTAAATTCCTCTCTAAAGAAGCCATGATAGAAAGGATGAGGCAATACATACACGACGTGGTGGGACATTTCAAGGGGAAGATCTACGCTTGGGACGTCGTGAACGAGGCGATCGATCCGAGTCAACCTGACGGTTATAGAAGATCTCTATGGTATCAGATCATCGGTCCAGAATACATAGAGTTGGCCTTCCGGTTCGCGCACGAAGCCGATCCAAACGCGTTGCTCTTCTACAACGACTACAACACCTTCGAGCCGAGGAAACGTGAGTTCATCTACAAACTCGTCAAGGGCTTGAAAGAAAAAGGAGTACCCATACACGGTATAGGTATGCAACAACACGTTTGCATATTCGACAGCATCGCGGAGATAGATAAAACGATACAACTTTTCAAATCGATACCAGGCATCAAGATCCACGTCACAGAACTCGATGTGAGTGTCTATAGAGACCAAACTTCGAACTATCCTAGCCTGTCGTACGAGCTGGCCATTGAACAGGCACATTTCTACAGAAGATTGTTCGATGTGTACAAGAAGCATTCGGATGCGATAGAGAACGTGACCTTCTGGGGATTGAAAGACGATTATTCTTGGAAGAGTCAAAGGAGAAACGATTGGCCTTTGCTGTTCGACAGGAACTACCAAGCCAAGTACGCTTACTGGGCCATCGTCGATCCGCACGTGCTCCCCACACCGCAGAAGTGATCTGGTTTCATTGACCGTGGGGATGCTCGTGGAGTTTCAAAGAGACGAATACTAAAGTTGAGCCGAGTATCGGCTTGAAGAGGTATTTGAACAACTCTACAGAGCCCATTCTGTAACCTAAGGTGAAGAAGAACGGCGCTTGGAACGCTGCGAGGAGTAACAGTTGAAAACCAGAAAAGACGAAGAAATACCTCAGTGCTTCCGTTGGCTTTTCTTTTTTCCTGTAACGGCTTTCGAAGAACACTATGAGGCCCAAAGTCAACAGTCCAAACACTATCGCGAAGATCTTCGAAGTTAGGTTCACCATGTCAAAACTCATTCCGATCAAGGCGGAGATGTTGTAGAAGAACTTCTGCGCCTCGAAGAACGTGTGGAAGGCGAGCAGTATGTTCACCAACAGGAAGATGTAAGACAATAGGCTCTTCAATCTATCCCTCCTTGAAGGTGTCTTTCAACACGGCGTACAATTTTTTGAACTTCGCATAGACTAGCTCATAATTTTGTTGATTTTCTGATGAAGGTTGCGTGGTGGCTTTGAGTTTGTACCAACTTTTGGATATCTTCTCCAGCGGTAGTTTCGTATAACCAGAGCATGCCAACATGGCTGCACCGTACGAAGCTCCCTCATCCACCGCGGGTTTTTCGATCTGAAAGCCGAGCATGTCTGCGAGCATCTGGTTCCAAACCTTGCTCTTCGAACCTCCCCCCGTGATCCTGATGCGCTCCACCCTATCGCCCAACTCTTTCAGAATATCGAAAGAATCCTTGATGCCGAACGCCACACCTTCGAATATCGCCCGAACGACGTCCCATTTCGAGTGGAACGAGGAAAGGCCGAAGAACACTCCGCGTGCGTGTGGATCTCTGTGCGGAGTTCTTTCACCGTTCAAGTACGGCAAGAACAACACTCCGTTCGAACCTACAGGTATCTTCGCCACTTCTTCGTTTATTTTTTCGTAATCTTCGTTGAGGAAACGTTCTTTGAACCACTCTAAAGAGTACGTGGCGGTGAGCATGACCCCCATGTGGTACTTCACACCGAACACCGTGTGCGCGAAGAAATGGACCCTCCCTTTTGGATCGGAAGATCCGTTCACAACCGGAGCAACAACGGTCCCGGAGGTTCCAAGGCTCACCATCACATCCCCCGGTTCTATCACACCTATTCCCAGCGCGGCGCAGGCGTTGTCCGCTCCACCGGCAACCACGAAGACTTCCCCTTTTAGTCCCAGCTCTCCGGCCAAGTTTTTCTTCACCTTCCCAACGATCTGGTCTGATCTTGAAAGAGTCGGAAGCCAACTTTTTTGTATCTCGAAAGTTTCGAGCACCTCTTCGCACCAATCCAGCTTGGACACATCGTAGAGCATCGTGCCAGACGCGTCGGAATGTTCCGTGGCGAACTCGCCGGTGAGCATGAAGTTGGTGAAATCTTTCGGCAGCATGATCTTTCTGATCCTTTTAAACAGCTCAGGTTGGTGTTTCTTCAACCACAGTATCTTCGGCAACGTGAAGCCAGGCAAGATGGGATTTCCGACCAAGCTGAGCACTCTCTTTTCTCCACCGAGTTTTTCGGTCGCTTCCTCGCACTCCGTGTGGGTGCGCTGGTCGCACCAGAGGATCGCGTTGTGTATGGGTTTGTCAGATTCATCCAGAGCGACCAAACTGTGCATCTGTCCGCTGGTGGATATGGAAACGATCTTCCCCGAAAGCTGTTCGGCACGCTCGGCCAGCTTCCTCAAAACCTTCTTGACCGCCAGCCACCAATCTTCGGGCCTTTGCTCCGCCCAGCCAGGCTTCGGGGTGAGCATGCTCAACTTTTCGTTCTCTATGGCTCGAACGTTCCCAAACGCATCCACCAAGATCCCCTTCACTCCCGTGGTACCCACGTCCAATCCCACGAACAGCTCCACGCAGATCACCTCAAACGACTTTCTCTATGATGTCCTCAACGGCGAGCACGGCCGCCCCGACCAAGTTCGAACTTATCGTGCCGAACACGGATGGCCTGATCCTCAGGTCCTTCACCGCATCCCTCAACGCTCTCTTTTTGACCTCTTCCTCTACGATCTTGTAGAAATACTCACCAAGGTCTTGCACCTCTCCACCCAAGATCACCAACTTCGGATTGAGAATGTTGACGATGTTCACGATACCGACGGCTATGTTTTCGGCGAGCCTTTCGAAGACTCTGCGACTGTCACTCTTCTTCTTCAAAGCCGAGAACTTCTCGATGGCGTTCTTGCCTTCGAGCTGACCTTCGTAGTGTTCTATGGCCCAGTTTATCGACGAGTACAATTCCCAGCAACCCGTGTTGGAACAATGACAGTGCCTGTCGGAATGTATATCGATCGTCATGTGGCCCGCCTCACCGGCAGTGTAAGATGGCCCTCTGTACACCTTCCCATCGAGCAGAACGCCAGTTCCCACACCTTCCCTCACCACGATGAACACGGCTTCCCTCACTTCTTTCAAGTCCTCCGAATGGTACTTCTCAGCCATCATGGAGAGGTTCGCTTCGTTGTCGGCGAGTATGGGTACGTCCACTTCGAACAGTGCTGGGATCGAAACGTCCTGCCAACGCAGGTTCGGAGCCATCAATATCCTGTTTTCTTCCATGTTGACCATGCCAGGTATGGAGAAGGAAACACGGTTGATGTTCTTATCCACAGAATATTTGTCGAAGATCTCCCTGACCTTGGCGAAGAACTTGGCGGGATCTTTCGGCGTTTCGAAGGATCCGCCGAGCACCACGGTACCATCGAAATAGCCAAGACCGTACGTCGTGACGTTCACTCCCACGTCGAACACCAAACTCAAAAAGGCATCGTTACGCACATCGAGCAGGATCCGACGCCGGCCAGGTGAATTCTTTCCCACGGTGCCAATTTCGCGCACGTAACCTTCGTCTATCAGCTCTTTCGTTATCCTAGTCACACTGCTCGCCGTCAATCCCGTGATGCTCGATATCTCCGATCGGGAGATCGGACGGTTCTCATGGATCACCTTCAGAATGTTCCGCTTGTTCAGTACCTTGATCCATGGTGAGTTGTACTTCAAGTCTCATTCCTCCTTTTTTGAAACGACTCTTTTTAGAAATTTTAATTTCTTTTGTGCGTGGTGTGAACCCCCTCCTTCGTGTCCCGCGAACGGGTACACCTCGATGTGCTTATCACCGGCGTAATGGTTGTACGCTGCGAACACCGTTGAAGGTGGACATATTTCGTCTTGCAGTGCGACGGAAAACAGTGCAGGAACTTTCGAACGCACAGCGAAATTCACACCATCGAAATACGAAAGCGTTATGAAGACCTGCTCCGCATGGTCTGGATGGATCTTGCAATAGCGTGTTATCTCCGCATAAGGCGTCGTATCGACGAGTCGAACCGCCCTTTCGAAATGGCACAAGAACGGCACATCACAGATGAGTGCTTTGACCTTGTTCGACAGCGCACTCGTGGCCAACGCGATGCCTCCACCTTGACTGGTGCCTGCCACGACGATCCTGGTTGCATCGATTCTTTCGAAATGCACGATCGATTCGACCGCCATCACCGCGTCGGTGAACACCCTTCGATAATAATAATTTTTCGGATCGAGTATCCCCCTAGTTACGAAGCCGGGATACTGTGGTCCAGAGATCGCTTCGTAGTCTGGGGTGTCCCCCTTGAGCCAACCGCTACCTTGCCCGCGCGTGTCCATCACGAAGTGTGCATAACCTGCGCACGCGTAGAACAACCAATCGTGTGGAAAACCTCTACCACCACCGTAACCCACAAATTCCACGACGCACGGTAATTTTTCCGACGCACCTTTCGGTAGGATCAACCACGCCTTGATCTTCTGTCCAAGATAACCGCTGAACGTTACGTCGTAGGTGTCGAGAAGCTTCAGTCCAAAATCCACCGGTTCGAACCGCGGTGGCTCGAAGAACCTCTTGGTCTCCTCGATCGTTTTCTTCCAAAATTCGTCGAAGTCTGGCTCTTCGTGCCTCTTTGGAAGATACTTCTTCAGCTCTTCCAGTGGAAGATCGTACTGTGCCACTCAGAAGACCTCCACTTCGCTGAAGAATTTCCTGTACGTCGGCACTCTCCTCTCCTCACCCACCAGTTCGGCCTGTGCCGTGAACTTGATATCGTTCGAAGAAGAGCCGACCATGAATCTGTAAACGCCCGGCTCCACGACCAACTCCATGTACCTGTTGTAGTAAGCGAGAACGTCCGTATCTATCTTGAACGTCACGGTTTTTTCCTCACCAGGTTCGAGATGTACCCTCACAAACCCCTTCAACTCCTTCACAGGTCTGGTGACGGAGGCATGCTCCCTTCCGACGTAGAGCTGAACGATCTCATCGCCTTCCCTATCTCCAACGTTCTTCACGTTCAATTTCAAAACGACCTTACCTCCCGTGGCGACCTGCGGTGTTTGTAGCTCGAAGTTGGTGTATTCAAACTTCGTGTAAGATAAACCATGTCCGAACGCGAACAACGGCTCTACAGATTCATCGACGTAATCTTTGTGCCAGTGGGACCTTCCGCCCGAAGGCTTCACGTAATGGAAAACTGGCAATTGTCCCGCACTCCTTGGAAAACTGATGGGCAATTTCCCAGAAGGATTCACCTTACCCAAAAGCACATCGACTATCGCTTCGGCTCCAGCCTCTCCCAACAACCAAGCTTCGACGATGGCGTTGATTCTGTCCGCGATGTTGCCCAACGCGTAAGGTCTACCCGTGACGAGCACCAACACTGTGGGTTTTTTGGTCTTCAAAAGTTCCATCAAGAGTTTTTCTTGCAACCCTGGTAGTTTCAAATTCGCACTGTCTCTCGATTCACCGGAAGTACAATCTTTCGTTAGACCGGATCTGTCACCCAAAACGGCCACGATCACATCGCACTTCTCCGCGATCTTCACAGCTTTTTCGATCTGCTCTTCTGCTTCGAGTACACCACAACCTTCCACCCACTCAACTTCGACTCCCTGCGATTTGAAGGCATCGTAAACGCTCTTGAAACTCTTCAGCTCTTTTTCAACGATTTCTTCCACCTTCTTCAAGTTGAACTTCGGCGCGTTGATCGCTCCAACGTTTGCCGTGTCGAGTAGAGCTTTTATGTGCGTGTAGTAAGAATAATCGCCGAACATGTTGCGCACATTTTTAGAGTTGGGACCGACGAGTGCGATCTTCAACCCCCTCTTCAAAGGTAATATCCCATCGTTCTTCAACACCACGATGGATTTTCTGGCCACTTCCAGAGCCAGCTCGTAGTGTCTCGAGAGGGACTTCACTTCGTCCACGTAAGGTTGGTCGAACAGACCGAGTCTGAATTTCATCATCAACACGCGCAGGACAGCTTCGTCGAGCAAGCTTTCAGACAGTATGCCATTCTGTACGAGGTACTTCAGTTCCCCGTAGCAGTCTATCTTCGGAAGCTCTATGTCTATTCCAGCTTCCAGCGCGTACATCGCCGCTTGAGCCTTGTTCTTGGCGAGTCTATGGTACTGGCACAACATGTCGATGGCGAAATAGTCCGAAACCACGATCCCTCTGAAACCCCATTCCTTTCTGAGCACGTTCGTCAAAAGTTCTTTCGAAGAGGCACACGGTACACCGTCGATCTCACTGTAAGAATTCATGATGGAAAGAACGTTGGCCTGTTTCACCGCAGCTTCGAACGGCAACATGAACACTTCGCGCAGTTCTCTGGGAGCTATGTTCGTCGGAGCCCAGTTCTTTCCACCTTCAGAAGCGCTGTAACCCACATAGTGCTTCGCCGTGGCAACGACACCGCTCTTTTGAAGACCTTCGATGTAAGCAACCCCCATGCGCGCCACGAGGTAAGGCGATTCACCGAAGCTCTCTTCGGTCCTTCCCCACCTCGGATCCCTCACCACGTCGAGCACCGGTGCCAAACCTTGATGGGCTCCAACCTTCTTTACGTCCTCACCGATGGCCTGCGCGACTCTTTGAACCAACGAAGGCTCCCACGTGCTCGCCATCGCTATAGCTTGTGGAAAGTTCGTCGCACCCAGGCCCATGTAACCTGCCAAGCACTCTTCGTGCACCATCGCTGGTATTCCCAGTCTGGTTTGTTCCAAAAGATACTTTTGAATTTGATTGACGAACTTCACTACCTCCGCCGGCTCGAAGTTCGTCGCCCCACCAGGCCTCGTGATCTGCCCCACGCCGTGCTTCAACAACTCTTTCGCCTTCTCTTTCGAAAAGTTTCCCTCTTCATCCAACAATTCATAACCCCAGATCGAACCGAGCTGTGCCACCTTTTCATCCAGGTTCATCCTCGAAAGCAAATCTTTCGCCCTCAACTCGATGGGTGCATCCTTTTTTCTGTAAAGTTCCATCATTCTACCTCCCTTTCATCTGTACAAAAAACACTTCACGATCACGTTCTCGACTTCGAAATGATTGGGAGATTCTCTCTTGCAGATGTCCATCACCTTCGGACATCTTCCAGCGAACTTACAACCCACCTTCAGATACTCTTCGTGGTCCAACTCTGCGAGCCTCACCTTCGACGTCCATCTTTTCGATGGATCGGGTTCCGGTACGGAATCTCTCAACAGCTGCGTGTAGGGATGTTTTGGCCTTTGAAGCACGCTGTCCGCTGGTCCAAGCTCGACGATCTCTCCACGGAACATGATCGCCATCCTATCGCTCACGTAGTAAGCCGTGGCGAGATCGTGTGTGATGTAGAGCACGCTCAAACCGAGTTTGTCGCGCAGATCTTTGAACAAGTTCACTATCGACATCCTCAAAGATGCGTCCACCATCGAAACGGGTTCATCGGCGATGAGGAGGCTGGGGTTGGTGAGCAACGCGCGAGCGATGGAGATCCTTTGAAGTTGTCCACCAGAAAATTCGCTCGGATATTTCTCACAGAACTCGTCGTACGACACGCCCACAGCTTCCAATTTTTCCTTCACGATCTTCACCGCTTCATTTTTGTCCTGCGTGATGTCGAAGTTTTCGATCAATTCGAAGAAGTATCTATCGACCTTCCTGAGGGGATTGAAGGTGGAAAAGGGGTTCTGAAAGACTGCCTGTATCTCCTTCCTCAGCTTGAAACGTTCTTTCGGTTTAACGTTATCTATCCTTCTACCTCTGTATTCGATCGTTCCAGAAGTTGGGTGCTCAAAACCGAGTAAGATCTTCGCGATCGTTGTTTTTCCACAACCACTCTCTCCAGCGAGCGTGAAGATCTCAGAGTTTCCTATCGTGAAAGATACGTTGTTGACAGCGACGATCTTCGCTCTGGAAAAGATGCTACCTATGGTGAAAATCTTCGTCAGATTGTTGATCTTCAAAATGTCAGACAATCACGATCCCTCCAAGAGCCAGCAAGCAACTTTATGAGAAGCGTTCAAACTCACAAGGACTGGTTCTTCAAGCTCACACTTTTTCATCTTGAAAGGACATCTGGGATGAAAGGTGCAACCTGCAGGCAGGTTCAAAAGCGACGGGGGACTTCCAGGCAGACCTTCCCTTTTGGATTTGTCGCCGAACCTGGGGAGTGATCCGATCAAATACTTCGTGTATGGATGCTTCGGTTCGTTGAACAACTCTTCCGTGGGAGCTTCTTCTATCAACTTGCCAGCGTACATGATGCTCATCCTATCGGACACGTTCGCGTGCACACCCATATCGTGCGTCACGAGCACCAGAGAACTACCGTAGAGAGTCTGTATTTCTTTCAAAAGCTGAATCACACCGCGCTGTGTGACGACATCCAGAGCGGTGGTCGGTTCGTCTGCGATGATGACCTTAGGCTTCAAAACGGTGGCGAGCGCTATGGTCACCCTCTGTCTCATACCGCCAGAAAGCTGGTGTGGATAGGCGTTGAGTATCTTCAAAGGAAGGCCGAGTTCTTTCAAATGCTCTTTGGCCATCTCGTAAGCGTCAGATTTACTCTTTCCTTTCAAATGGCTGAAGATGAAATCTTTGAAGGTGTCTTTTATTTTCAGAACGGGATTCAGCACGCTCATCGAACCTTGAGGAACGTAAGAAGCGAACGACCATCTCAACCTTTTTCTCTCGCTCTCTTCGATCGAATATATATCGATCGCACCTTCGCCGTCTGCATAGTAAACCTTTCCTCCCATCAACCTGAGCGGTGGTTCGACTGCGGCGAACAGGACTTTGAGCAGGGTCGTTTTTCCACAACCACTTTCACCGGCTATACCGTGCACCAAGCCTTCGGAAACGCTCAAGTCGACCCCATCGACGGCCTTGATGGTCCTTCTTTCTCCAAAGATTTCGAGTACATAATAGGCCTTGATGTTTTCAGCTTTGATCAACGTTTTCATGCACAACACCTCAAGCTCTACCGATCCTTTGAATCCTCATTCTCGGATCGAGATATTCGCTGACGCTCACAGACATCAAATACAGTGCGATGAACAGAAAAACACTGACCGTCACGGGTGTGAGTATCCACCACCAATAGCCCAGCAGGATCGATTGATAGTTAATCGCCCAATAGAGCATCGTTCCGATCAGAGGCACTTCCAAATTCAAAACGCCCAAGATGGCCAGGACGATCTCCATGCCTATCGCCCAGGACATGTTCCCTATGAGCGTGGCGAAGATCAAAGGTATCAAGAAAGGCATGTACTCTTTGAAGACTATCGCGAATGTCGATGAACCTGAGAGTATCGCCGTGTAGGTGAAATCCCTTTCACGCAGACTCAAAACTTGAGACCTGATCACCCTCGCATCCCACGCCCAACCGAACACACCGAGCAACAATCCCAAGCTGGCGAGGTTCATCCTTCCCTTCACCATGACGGCGAACATCAGGATGATCAGGAGCAGGGGGATTATCAAAAAAGAATCGCTCAGGAACATCAACACCCTGTCGGTTTTACCACCCTTGTGCCCCGCAGTCAACCCTATGATTATGGCTATGATGCGCGACACCGTGCTGGCGATCAGAGACATCGTGAGTGAGTTCCTCACGGCGAACGTGAGGAGCCAAAACACGTCCTGTCCAGTGGAAGTGGTGCCGAGTATGTGTGGCCAGTGTGGAGGTAAATCCCTCGGAACCACTCTCCATCTGTAGGGGTTGTAAGGTGAAAAGAAAGAGAGTATGGAGAGCGTTAAGAGCACGAGGCAAACGATGAAAGCGAATCTGAACCTAACATCTTTGAGTAGATCTTTCAACACCCTCATTCGGCTCAACCCCTCATCTGTATCTGACTCTTGGGTCGAACACGGGATAGAGCATATCTATCACGAAGATGCTCGTGGTGATGACGAATATCGACATCGTCATGATGCCCATCAGCAGATTGTAATCGCCCGTGAAGATCGCGTTGTAGAGGAGCGTTCCTAAACCAGGATAAGAGAACACGATTTCGGTGATCAGAGCGCCACTGAATATCTGTCCCAGGGAGAGGGCCAGACCTGTGATCTGTGGTAACATCGCGTTCCTCATGACGTACCTGCCCACGATCTTGGACTGGCTCAACCCACCGAGTTTCGCGTACATCACGAAATCTTCGTTCTTGACGCTCTGCACCACGAGTTTCATGGCTTGAAACCACAGAAACACACCTATGAGTATCAGAGACAGAGCCGGTAAAAAGGCGTATCTGAGCAGTATGAGGATACTTTTCAGATCGAAGCTGATCCTACCGCCTATCAAGAACCCCCCACCGAGCGGAAAGATCGGTATCAAATAAGCGAACAACAAAAGCAGACTGAGCGCCAGCACATAGTAAGGCATCGGTCTTATCACCATCGATACCGCATCCAAAGTCTTAGCCCATCTTTTTTGTGGAAAATATCCCGCCAACGCTCCGAGCACGTTCCCAACCAGCCACGAAATCAACGTGGTCGTTAAAAGTAGTCCGAGCGTCCAAGGCAGAGATTGTCTTATCAGAGAAATGACGGGTACAGGGAATTGATAGTAAGAAGGGCCGAAATCTCCCTTCAAAAGTCTTCTCCAAAAACCGACGTACTGTTCCCACAACGTTCCTTTCAAACCGTACAGTTCTTTGAGCGTTTCGATCATGTAGTTGAGCGTCTTTGGATCCAGATACGCTCCAGCGGACGTGATCTGTCCTATCATCTGTTGAATGGGATCGATCGGTAGAAGCCTTGGGATGATGAAAACTACGGTCACACCCACCAAGATGACTAGAAAATAGATGATGATCCTTGGAAGAAGATAACTTTTGAGAAATCTCAAGACTTCGACCTCCTTTTGAAAGAGCTGGGGCGCGCACGCCCCAGCCGTTTTCGTCACTTCCTACCGGTTGGTTTCAAGAATGGGAGCATGTACTTGAAGTTTGGCCAGTGATGGTAAGGCTGACAGTACATGTTCTCAGCTCCAGGATAGTTCGTCCAGTAGTATTCGTCCCACGCGATGACGCCAGGATAGTTGAACGTTGGAATTCCAGGCATCTCCTTCACCAGTAGCTTGAGGCCTTCAAGACCGATTTGAATGATCTTTTCGGTGTCGTTCCAATCTGTGTCCCTCAACTTCGCGATGATTTTGTCCATCTCGGGGTTGGTCCACCTTCCATAGTTCCCCCAAGGTGCGTTCTCCCCGATGGGTACCAAATACTCAGAGTTGTAAGGATCGAACACTCTGTACAGGTCTGGATGACCCCCCCACGGCTCTGCTGCGGGCCAGTCCGTCGTGATCTCGAACTCGCCCCTCTGACCCAGCGTTGCCAGCGCGTCGGTGGTCATGACCGTCACATCGATACCGAACTTCTTCCATTCCTGCGAAACTGCGAAACCGTTCCTGTAGCTCGGGTGCGCCGGGTTCGTCGTCGTGAGGATCGTTATCGTCCAAGGTTTACCGTCGGGTAGCAACCATTTACCGGTCTTTGGATCTCGTTTGAATCCGTTCTTGATCAAGAGCTTTTCTGCAACGTCTGGAGCGTACTTGTACCAGCCTGGACCGAAGATCTTCTTGATCTCCTCTGGGTTGGTGGGAACGTTGTAACCTCTCTTCCTAGCGTACTCGGCGAGTCTCAGACTGGCCGTCGGATCGTACGGTTTGAACTTCTGACCACCACCGATATCGAGCTCGAAGTTCTTCAACCACTCTTCCATCTTCGTGAAATACCAATTATAGTAGGCGCTCGTGAGCGGTATGTGGATCGGGCTCAGCGTGACCGCACCGTCGAACGCGTTCGCAGCGTACTCGACTATGTCTATGGCCAACAACAGCGCCCACCTGACTTCTGGGTTTTTGAAAGGTTCCACGGCGTTGTTGAAGTGCAGACCCGTCACGCACGGATCGATGTTCACAGACCATGGAAATTCCCTTCTCCAAGCCCTAGCCGTGCTGACTCTCTGTAGCACGGCCCTCAAACCTTCCATCGTCAAGTCTGCCGCGTCCAGCTCGTGTCTCGCCATGGCGAGCACCTGTTGTTCTGCCGTACCGAAGGTCTGTATCAAGACGTACTTCGGCGCAGGTTTACCGTACAGCATACCAGTGGGTGTTCTCTGCCAATCTTCCCTCAGCTCCCACAGCGTCCAGTATCCACCTGGATCGTAAGCTTTCAACACGTATGGACCAGTTCCTACTGGTGGGTTGAATTCGAAGGTCATCGGGTCTTGAACCTTTTCGAACACGTGTTTCGGCAAAATCCTGAGCGCACCCCACCTGTCCAAAAGGTACGCATGGAACCTGGAGTTCGGTGAAGTCAATTTCAGCACAACCGTGTAATCGTCGATCTTCTTCACCTCAGCCACAGACTGCATCTGCGCATTGTAGCTCATACCCGGCGTCTTTTTGATCAGCTCGATCGTGTAGACCACGTCGTCCGCCGTGAACGGAACACCGTCGCTCCAGTAGACGCCTTTGCGTAGCTTGATCGTCAGTTCTGTGAAGTTTTTGTTGTATATGGGTGGTTCTGCCGCCAGAGCGTTGATGATCTGACCAGTCGCGTACTCAACACACCACAGCGGTTCCAAAAGCAAGTTCTGAATGCCTCTGTCTTGCCAGCGCCATCCAGCCCACAAGTTGAAGTTGCCCGGTGTTCCAACACGACCGGTCAGCTGGTTCGCGATGAACGTCTCATGCCTCGGCACACCTGCGGCGAGTTGCGAGAAAGCAAGGCAAGTCAAGCTCAAAAGAGCGAGCGTCAAGAGCACTTTCCTCATGAATACACCCCCTCGTTTTTTTACTTGCTGAAAAAATTATAATTCCAACGTATCACTTTACCAAACTCTATTTTCATCTATGTACGGCGAGTATGACCAATGATCAGCGAAATTGGTGATTTATTTGTCGATTTCGTTTGAATTCTTTTATTTTCTTGCAAAATCTGTTTCGAACGCATTTAATATTAAAATGCAGTTACTGAGCGGGGTGATGGAAGATGGCTTTGGCTCTGTTCGAAGCGTTATGTCCAAACTGTGGTGGAAGGATCGATACAGACAGACTCGAAAAGGGGTTGGCTTGTGAGAGGTGCCTTCCCCATCCAGCCGAAGGGCATCTGTGTGAACTTTTGGAGCAAAAACTCCAATACACACAGGTTTGTGAACTTCTAGATCGAGAAAAAAAGTTCATAAAGTTCTTCACCGAGAAGATGAACAATCCACCTTGGTCTTTGCAGAAACTGTGGGCGAAGAGGATCTTTCAAGGACAAAGTTTTGCGATAGTCGCTCCGACTGGTGTTGGCAAAACCACTTTCGGTGCCACGATGGCGTGCTTTTTGGAAGGTAAATCTTACATCATCGTACCAACGCGTACTTTGCTCGATCAGGTCAAGAGACAATGCAAAAGTTTTTCAGAAAAGAGAATCGTAGCCTACAGCGGGAAGAAGGGCGAGAAGGACAGTATAAAACGGGGTGATTTCGATATTTTGATCACGACCAATGCGTTCTTATCCCACAACTTTGAACTTCTTCAAGACAAAGTCTTCGATTTCATCTTCATCGATGATACCGATTCGTTCTTGAAATCAGGTAAGAACATCGACAAGGTGTTTCTTTTGCTCGGTTTTACGCATCAACAACTCGAGTCGATCATGAAGGGACAAATCCAAGAGCCGTTCAAACCCAAGGGGGTCTTGGTCGTTTCTTCCGCCACGCTCAAACCCAAGACGAACCGAGCGATTCTTTTCAGAAAAGCTCTCGGCTTTGAAGTTTCTCCAGTGCGTGTTTCACTCAGAAACGTTTTGGACTGTTTCCAGATAGTGAAAGACGAAGAGGAAGCCTTGCAGCAGCTTCCAAATTGGATCGAGCGTTTCGGAAAGGGTGGGCTCGTTTATGTGAGTCTGGAGTTCGGCAGAAGAGGTGTGAAGAGCATCGTAGACGGATTGAGAGAGTGTGGTTTGAAGGTCGTGAGCTACGAAGATTTCAACGCTGAGGAATTCCGAAAAGGTGGTTTCGATGTTGCGGTTGGTATCTCCGTATCGAACAACAGTTTGGTTCGAGGAATCGATCTACCCGACGTCATCAGGTACGCCATCTTTTTGGATGTACCTCACATCTCTTTTCCTTTGAAGTTGGACAGCCCCAGCGTTCAAAGATCTCTGTTACTCGCTTTGAGGGAGTTCGTTGAGGATGAACGTGTTGATAAATATTTGACGATTTTGCATTCTCAGCGCAAACCAAGCACGGCTTTTTCACAGGAAATTTCAAGTTTTCTGAGAAAGTATCTCGCCGACCCTTCAATTTTCGAAAGATTGAAAAGCAGTGAAACTCTATTGTTAGAAGATCGGGAAGGTGAATCGTTCATACGTCTGGCAGATCCGGCAACGTACCTACAGGCCTCGGGGAGAACTTCTCGAATGTTCGCAGGTGGTGTGAGCAGGGGCATAAGTCTTGTGGTATGCTGGAACGAAAGGCTTCTGAACAACCTCAAGAAGAGATTGAGGCTGTTTTTCGAAGACTTAGATTTCGTTGACGCGAAAGAAGTAGATTGGCAAAGAGAGCTAAAGAGAGTGGACGAAGATAGGCTCACTGTGAAGAAATTGTCGGCGGAAGGATCGCACTCGCAACCGAATGTGAGATCGACACTCATCGTCGTGGAATCACCGAACAAAGCCAGAACGATCGCGCGCTTTTTTGGAACGCCACAGGTGAGGCTCGTTGAGAATTTAGTCGTGTGGGAAACGACCACGGGAGATCGCCTGATCGCCATCACCGCATCCTTGGGTCACGTGTTCGATTTGGTGGAAGATGAAGGTCTCTACGGAGTTTTAGAACTGGATGATCTTTATCTTCCTGTATATTCAAGTATCAAGGTCTGTGAGGAGTGCGGTGAACAGACAACCAATCGAGTTTGTTCGAAGAAACACGCTCAGATCTCGGACAAATTGGACTTCGTTCGAGCGCTCAGGAAACTTTCAATTCAATTCGATGAAGTTTTGATCGCGACGGACCCAGACGCTGAAGGTGAAAAGATCGCTTACGATCTAACGTTAGCTTTGAAACCTTTCAACGCCAACGTCAAACGTTCGGAGTTCCACGAAGTCACGAAGATAGCATTCAAAAAGGCGATCGATTCACCAAGGATGCTCAACGATAATCTCGTCAAAGCCCAGATAGCACGCAGGGTACTCGACAGGTGGGTGGGTTTCTCCCTCTCCAGCGAGCTTTGGAGAGTTTTTCGAAGGTACGATCTTTCAGCTGGTAGGGTCCAAACACCTGTTCTGGGATGGATCATAGAAAGAACAGAAAATTTCAAACAGAAAAAAGCTCTGTTGCGCTTGCTCGCCAAGGACGAAAAAGGGAACAGTCTGTGGCTCGATTTGCAGATCGATGATCCATCTTCCGCCAGAAAAATGGCCGATCGAATTCTGAAAAGAAAGCTGAAAGTGAAGGAACGTTTCGAAGAAATCCTCCAACCGCCTTCGCCCCACAACACCGCCACCGTTCTGAGTGAGCTCGGAACGAAGTTCAACACTTCCGATTTGATGGAAACTCTCCAACAGCTCTTCGAACAGGGTTTGATCACTTACCATCGCACTGACAGCTTCACAGTTTCCGAAACGGGTGTGAAACTCGCAGAACAGATCATCTTGGAAAAGTTCAGCAGAGACCTTTTCCATCCCAGGCGATATCCCTCAACTGGCGCCCATGAATGTATCAGGATCGTCAAGAACCTGACGCCCAAAGAGCTGAAACTATGGATAGAGCTCGGAAAGGTGGATTTCTCACGTCCAAACCTCGCGATGACTTTGTATTCTACCATTTATGAAAGGTTCATCGCCTCCCAGATGAAACCTGTTAAGGTGCTGAAGAAAAAGCTGCAACTTGAACTCGACTCCAACCATTACGAGTGGGTGATCATCGATAGCGTGATCGAACACGGCTTCGATCTGGTCTTACCTATCAAAACACAGCGTGTGGGGGACGAACCTTTCATAGCTTTCTTCAAAATCGATCTGATGCCCAAAGTTTTCCCCTTCACACAGGGTAGTCTCATCGAGCAGATGCGACAGAGAGGTCTCGGCAGACCATCCACTTACGCCAAGATCGTTCAGAACTTGCTCGAGCGCGGTTACGTTGTCCAAAAAGGTGGGTATCTGTTCGCCACGGAACTTGGAAGAAAGGTCTTTGAGTGGTTGAGCGAGCACTATCTGTATTTCGTCAGTGAATCGCTAACGCGAGAGCTTGAGGAAAAATCGGATGAAATAGAGCGTGGATCGTTGAACCATTTGGATTTACTGAAGTCTTTGAGAAAAAACCTTCCGTTCACCAGTTGACGTCTCGGTGCTACAATATACTCCACATAACTTTGCACCTAGAGGTGGTAACACATGTGGTACGTGCTTTCGTCCATCTTTTTAGGCTGGACATTGGGCGCGAACAACACGGCCTCGATCTTTGGACCAGGCATCGTGGCTGGCACCTTCCACCACAGAAAGATCCTGCTGGTTGGCTCGATCTTCGTCGTGCTCGGTGCTTTGCTCAACGGTCAGGAAGGTTTGAAGAACGTTTCCTCGCTCGCCTCCGCACACCCTCACGATGGTATGCTGGTTTTGATCTGCGCGGCACTCACGATGCTTACACTCACAAAACTCGGCTTTCCGGCATCCGCCACGCAGACGGTCTTCGGTGGCATGGTCGGTGTCGGTTTGGTGAGGATGGGTGTAGCGAGCATGAGATGGTCAACGATAGCCAAATTCTTGACCTTCTGGCTCATCACACCACTCTTCGCCGTCATGGTCGCCTTCTTCGCTTTCCACATCCTCGCCTTTTTCTTCAGAAAGATCAGAAAGACCCAGTTTCAGGATGCTTTCATCTACATTTCATCTTGGCTCACAGCACTCTACGATGCTTACGCACTCGGTGCGAACAACGTGGCGAACGTCACAGGACCTGTGCTGAATCAACTTCCTTCGATACGTTTCGCCACACTGCTTGGAGGTTTCGCCATCGCTCTTGGAGTTGTGACGAGTAGCAAGAAGGTCATAGACACCGTAGGAAAGCAGATCGTTCTTTTGGACCACTTCTCTTCGCTCGTCGCCATGTTGGCTCAAGCAATCAGCCTTTGGACTTTCAGTTTGATCGGTGTTCCCGTCGCGGCATCGCAAGCGATAGTCGGTGGGATCATCGGTGTTGGTTTGGCTCGAGGCGTGAAGCTTTCCAGTAAAAAGACCGTGCTCGAAATGGTGGGAGCTTGGCTCCTATCACCGCTCGTTTCCGCCGTGTTCACAGCGCTCATTTGTAGGTTGGTTTTGGTATAGTTATAATATGTTGAGAATTATATTGAGAACTTAATCTTCAAGGAGGTGAAATTGTGAAGAAGTTGCTGGTTGTACTTTTGTTGGTTGGACTTTTGAGCGTTTCGATGGCTCAGAAATGGCCCGCACAGCTCAGGTTCGTTTCTGGTCCATCTGGAGGAACTTGGTTCGCGCTCGGTGGTACGCTCGCAGGCATGTGGTCTGAAACGGTCATACCCATGACCAGCGGAACCGGTGGAGGTACCGCCAACATCCTCACCATCTCGAGGGCTCAAGCGGACATAGGCCTGACGACCCTTTCTGTTTTCAACGCGGCCGTTAAAGGGATCGATCCGTTCAAAGAACCAGTGAAGGGTACCGTGCTGTTCGCCAACCTCTACAGACAATACGCTTACTTCATCATGAGGAAAGACTACGCCACGAAGAACGGTATCAAGACTTTGGGCGATGTCATCAAAAAGAGACTGCCCATCAGGTTCGCAACGCTCACGCCTGGGACTGCTTCAGAGTTCGTCATCAGGTTGCTCTTCGAAAAAGGTTACGGTGTGAGCTGGTCGGACATCAAGTCTTGGGGTGGTAGAGTCGAGTTCGCTTCTTACACGGACGGAGCCAACTTGCTGTGCGACAACCATCTGGACATGTTCGCGTTCCAGATAAGCAGGGTGGCGTCGGTCATCATGGACATAGAGAGCAGGATCGAAGTGGTCATTCTCCCAGTGGACGATGAAGCCATCCAGAAACTGGCAGAATATCTCGGAACGACGAAGTTCTTCATCGAACCCGGCATTTACAAGAGCGTCACTCAACCTGTTCAAACCGTCGGTGACTACACATGTCTGGTGATAAGACAGGACCTACCGGAAGATCTCGTGTACAAACTTGCCGAAGCGCTTTGGAACAGAAAAGAACAGATCGCGAAGGCTTTCACCGACATGGCCGAGCTCAACCCGAAGGAAGCCATCAGTGAAGGAGTCCCCGCACATCCCGGTGCTGTGAGCTTCTGGTCGAAACAGAAATGATCCGTGGGGGGTTTAAACCCCCCACGAACTTTTTTACGAGGTGATTCAGATGCGAAAACTCAAGGGAGCAACGTACTATTTCGCGTTCTTTTCACTCATCGCCATGGGCATATTCCACCTCTACACCGCCATCTTCGGAACGTTCGAAGCTTACTTACAGAGGAACATCCACTTGATCTTCGCCTTACCACTCGCGTTCATCTTCTATCCAGCAACGCAGAAGAGTCCCAAAGACAGAGTGCCTTGGTACGATTGGCTGTTGTTGATTTTGGCCGTTCTGCCGTGTTTGTATGCGATCGTCAACTATGAAACGATCATCTACCGCATGGTTCAAGTGGAGGAAGTCACCCCAGCCCAGATCTTGCTCGGCACCCTTTTGATAATCCTCATCCTCGAAGCTACAAGAAGGATCGTCGGACTGGCGCTCGCCATTCTGGCCGCAGCCTCGGTCCTCTACATGTACGTAGGCCATCTTCTACCAGGTCAGTTCAAAGGCATGTACGTCACGTACGACAGGATCGTCGAACATTTGTATCTAACTGGTGAGGGGATCTTCTCCACACCGCTTGGAGTTTCCGCCACCTACGTGATGATCTTCCTCATCCTTGGAGGATTCCTCGAACACAGCGGCGTCGGAGAGTACTTCATGGATCTGTCAAAGTCGTTCGCCGGTAAGGCCACGGGTGGTCCTGCGAAGATCGCCGTGGTGGGTTCGGCACTCTTTGGGAGTATTTCAGGTTCCGCCGTCGCGAACGTCTATGCGACAGGTACCTTCACCATACCGATGATGAAACAACTTGGCTTTTCACCAATCTTCGCCGGTGCGGTCGAAGCGGTGGCGAGCAGTGGTGGTCAGATCATGCCACCGATCATGGGTGCAGCCGCGTTCATCATGGCTTCGTTTTTGGGAATCCCTTACAAACAAGTGATGATCGCCGCACTCGTTCCAGCGATACTCTATTATTTCTACGTCTTCATGTCCGTCCACGCACGCGCAGTGAAACTCGGCTTGAGAGGATTACCAGACGAGATGATCCCTTCCATCAAGCAGGTGCTGAAAAAGCTCTACGTGCTCGCACCGATAGTCGTTCTGGTCGTCATGATCATGCAGGGTTATACCCCCATGAGCGCCGCCATGGCTGGCATAATCGTGAGCTGGTTCGTTTCACTTTTGGATAAAAAACACCGCATGGGACCAAAAGGCATTCTGGACGCCATCTACGACGGTTCGAAGAACGTCTTCGTCGTCGCCATAGCTTGCGCCGCGGCAGGTATCGTCGTTGGAGCCGTGACGCTCACAGGTATCGGTTTCAAACTGGTGAGCTTCATCTTCTCACTGGCGCAGAACATACCGTTCCTAGCACTCTTCATGGTCATGCTCATGGCCATCGTGCTGGGTATGGGTCTTCCCACGACGGCCGCTTACATAGTCGCTTCGGCGCTCGCAGTACCCGCGCTGATACGACTAGGCTTTCAAGCGATGCCGGCACACATGTTCGTCTTTTACTACGCAGTCTTTTCCGCCATCACTCCGCCCGTCGCACTCGCCGCCTACGCCGCAAGCTCCATCTCTGGCGCCAAGCCTGCAGAGACGGGTTATCAAGCCTTCAGACTCGGTCTACTGGCCATGATCATACCCTTCGCCTTCATGTACGATCCAGGCTTCCTGCTACAGGCCAATTGGACCAAGAACATAGTCGCACTCGTGGCTGGTATCGTTTCGGCGATGGCACTCAGCTACGCTCTGGAAGGTTTCTTCAAAACCAAACTGAACATCCTCACAAGAACCTTGTTCGCTCTCATCGGTGTGTTGGTACTGTTTCCAAACACTCTACTGAGAATTTTTTCTATACTCGCCTTCATCGCTTTGTACGTCAGTTTATATCTGAAAAAGTCAACTTGAAAGGCGCCCGAGTGGCGCCTTTTTTCACAAGCTTTACTCAATGAAGCTCACACAAAAGCTTTCAACTTTTCAAACGCCACCTTCGCCGTTTCACACGCTGGTTTTTTCCAATAATCTTCGTTGAACAACTCCACACTCACCGCACCATCGTAACCGATCCTCTTCAGCGTGGCGAAGAAATCCTTCAAAGGCAAAATTCCATCGCCTGGCATCACCCTGTCTGAATCTTTCACATCTTTCAGCTTGGGTAGATCGTTGACGTGCACGATCAAAATCTTTTTGGGATCTATCTTTTCAAGCTGTTCCAACCTCGAACCACCCGCGAAGAAATGGCACGTATCGACGATAACACCAACGTTTTCTTCATTCACCTTCTGAACTATCTTCCAAGCCGAATCGATCTTGTTCACAGAACAGTTTGGAAAGCCGAGAAACTCAAAACCAAGTTTCACAGAAAACTTCTTCGCAACGTCCGCCATCTTCTTCAACATCTTCACAGACTCATCTTCGATCGTTTTCTCATCCACAAAACCTTTCAAAAACCCTGGAACCACGACTATACCTTCCACACCGAGCTCCTTCGCCAACTTGCACAACTGCTCACACTCTTTCAACTTCTCCTGCTCATTTTCAAAAAACGTGATCTGTTCGATCGAGTTGATGGTCACCGGCTTGAGCCTGTGTCTTTCGAACAAGCTTTTCACATTCTCAACGCCATCTTTTTTGAGCATGTTTAAAAGCTTACTCTTCCAAATCTCGATCAGTTCAAAACCAGCCTTTTTTGCACACTCAACGTCTTCCACCAACCCCGCCTCGATCGTAGTTGCACCGTTGAAAGCCAACTTCAAAAGGTTCACCTCCCAATCTATGATACAGCTCGGTGATAAAATACTATCGTCGATGATTCGAAGGGGAGGAAGAGGTTTTGAGGTACAACCGTTTCATTCTCGTTCTCATCGATTATGCGATCGTGTCGATTTTCTATTGGATCTTCAGTGGTTCTATTCCTGCTTCGATCTTGTTACCCATCGTGATCTTCATAGCGCTGTTTTCGTTTAGAAGTTACGAAAAAGAACATCTTTCAGACTTCAACGAATCTTTGGTGAGAGCTTTCGTTTCGCTCATATTCGGCAATCTCATCAACTACGTTTTGCTGAGATTGATCTATCTTTCACTCATGGAAACTCCAGGTAGAGTGAGACTAACTGGACTAGTTCTGCACACGATCTTTACCGCTCCTTCTTTGACGTTGATCAACTTTTTCCTGTTCAAAGCATTGAAGAAGAACGTTGCTCCAGCACGGTTCGCCGTCGTTGGGAAAAAAGAAGAATTCGAACAGCTCTTCAAAGAGATAGAGCAAAAAAGTGAAGATTATTGTTTTGTTGACTACATCAGCGATGAAGAACACTTAAAGAGATTGAACAGCGATCTTTCAGGCATCGTCATAGCAGATTACGAAATCTTTCAATCTTTGAAGCACAAGCTAGCGAACAACCATTTGCAGTTGATCTTTCTTCCACACATCGCCGAAACTGTTTTGAAAAGAATTCCACTCATTTTGATAGACAAATTCAACAGCTACTACGAAACTTCTTTCAACAAAATTTTGGAAACTGTCTTGAAGAGGATCTTGGATATAGTTCTTTCCACCATTCTGCTCGTTTTGACGAGTCCTGCCATGCTCTTCGTATCCTTGGCGATCTATCTGGAAGATGGCCGACCCATCATTTACAGGCAAAAGAGAGTTGGGAAAAACGGTGAAGAGTTCGAGTTCATAAAGTTCCGTTCGCTCAAACAAGAAGGTTTCGATCCAAAAGATCCCAGCAGAAACATAGAACAGAGGCTTTTGAAGATAGGAAAATTCATCCGCAAATACAGACTCGATGAACTACCCCAGCTCTGGTTGGTCTTGAAAGGCACCATGAGCTTGGTCGGCCCAAGACCCGAGATGGTGGAATATCATTTAAAATACTGCAAGCAAATTCCATACTACGACTATCGGCTGAAAGTCAAACCTGGACTGACGGGCTGGGCACAGATCATGTACAAATACGCTTCGAACTTGGAAGAAACCAAAGTGAAGTTGCAGTACGATCTGTACTATGTGAAAAACTGTTCATTCTTGCTCGATCTGAAGATCATCATGCAGACTTTAGAAACGGTGCTTTGGAGACGTGGTGCAAGATGACATGGATCTCTTCGAGATCGACGCTGGTTTGAAGGTGGGATGGGATGAAGTGCGTCATCTTGGCAGGCGGTAGCGGGGAACGTTTCTGGCCACTCTCGACCAAAGAAACTCCCAAACAATTTTTAAAGCTCTTCTCGGACAAAACCTTGCTCAGAGAAACTTTCGAAAGGATCGCTTTCAAACTCTCTCCGAAAGATATATACATCGTCACGAACAGAGCCTACGCCGAAACGACGTACAAAGAACTGCCTGAAATTCCAAGACAAAACGTCCTGTTAGAACCTGCCAAAAAGAACACGGCGCCTGCTTGCTCGCTGGCATCGCTGAACTTTGAAGACGGTGAGACCATATTCGTCGTACCGTCAGATCATTACATTCCTGAAACCGAGAAATTTTGGCATCATGTGCAAATTGCAGAAGATTTCCTCAAAGACCACGAAGGCATAATCACTTTTGGAATAACTCCCACGAGGGTCGAAACTGGTTACGGCTACATAGAATCTGGTGAGCAGCTTCAAGAAAACGTGTTCAAAGTCAAAAAATTCCACGAAAAGCCAGACGTTCAAACAGCTACATTCTATCTGAGCCAAGGCAACTACTTTTGGAACAGCGGTATGTTCATGTGGAAAAAATCGTATTTTGTAGAGCAAATGAAAAAACACGCTCCCGAAGTCATCGCACCGTTCCTTGAAAATCTCGACATCGAAAAGGTGTACGAAAAGGTTCCATCGATAAGTATCGATTATGCACTGATGGAAAAAGCAGACGCGGTGTACATGGTCAAAGCGAGCTTCATTTGGTCGGACGTTGGAAATTTCAACTCATTGAAAGAAATGGGTTTGAAAAATTCAGAACATTGTATCATAGAATCCAGTGAAAATGTGTTCGTGAGGACAACGAAACCAACGATCGTGATCGGTGTAGACAACACAGTGGTGGTTGAAACCGAAAATGGACTGTTGGTGTGCAACACTTCGATGCTGGATAGAATAAAAGAAGCCATAAAAAAGTTGCCTCACTGAAGATGATAAGGAGTGCATCTTTTTATGATCTTGATCGTCAACAAGATGTATCCACCAGAAATCGGCGGTGTTGAAGTTGTGACAAAGACGATCGCTGAAATTCTGGCAGAAAAGTACGATGTGACAGTTTTGACGTTCAACAAAGAAAACAAGTTTAAAAATGAAAAAGTGAAAAACATTGAAATACTGAGATTGCCAAGCTTTTTTACAAAAGA